>JBAIXJ010000758.1:0-2669 GCA_037916645.1 Opitutales bacterium
CGTCGAGCGACGACCCGCGCCGGAACGCCAGCAGGCGCTCGAGGTAGGCGCCGTCGAAGTCGCCGCGCAGCTCCTTCCGCCCGAGACCCATCGCCCCCCAGAACCACGGCTCCAGCCAGCGCATGGCCGCGGGAGGACGGTACCAGCATCCTGAGCCGCCGGCGCCATTGCCGACCAGATGGACGTGGCTGTCGATGATCACGGGAGAGCGACCCCGGCCGGCGCCGCCGCCGCTACTTCACGGCCTCCAGCGCCAGCTCGCGGCAGCCGCGGAGGTCGGTCTTGCCCGAGCCCAGCAATGGAATCTTGTCCACCCGGCGGATGATCTTCGGGATCCAGAGGTTGGGCAGGCCGACGTCGAAGAGCTTCTGCCGCAGGTCGTCGCCGTTGATGGCGAGCGAGGTCAGCAGGACGAGCGCCTCGCCTTTCGCCGCGTCGGGCACGCCGACGACCACCACCGCCGGCCCGTCCTGCTGCTGGAGCTGGTACGCTTCGATGATCTTCTGCTCCACTGTGCCGTGCGGCACCATCTCGCCGCCGATCTTGGAGAAGCGCGCGAGGCGGCCTTCGATGTAAACGAAGCCGTCCTCGTCAAACCGGCCCAGGTCGCCGGTCACGAACCAGCCGTCCCGCAGGGCGGTGCGCGTCTTCTCCGGATCGTTGAGGTAGCCGTCGAAGACGTTGGGGCCGCGCAGCCAGAGCATGCCGGTCGACGTGAGCGGCAGGTCCGCGCCGGTCTCCGTGTCGACGATGCGCGCCGTCATGCCGGGCAGCAGCCGGCCCACGGAGCCCAGGCGGTGGCCGCGGCGGAACTCGAGCGGCCGGCCCTTCCGCTCGGGATCGGGCAGGTTGACGTTGGTGACGGGGGTGGTCTCGGTCAGGCCGTAGCCCTGGAGGAGCATGACGCCGAAGCGCGCCTTGATCTGCTCGTGCAGGTCGATCGGCATCTTTTCGGCGCCGGAGACCATGAAATGCAGCGACCGCAGCTCGGCGCGCTCGGCCTTTTTCAGCAGCGGTCGCAGGAACGTGGGCGCGCCGACGAGCACCCGCACCTGCTCGGCCGCGATGGTCTCGGCCATCTTCCGGGTGTCGAGCGGGCTCGGGATGGTGACCACCAGGCACCCGCGCAGGATCGGGTACCACAGGGTGGCCGTGAAGCCCATGCTGTGGAAGACCGGCAGGCAGCCGAGCAGCGATTTCTCCTTTGGGAGGATGCCGGTCGACGAAATCTGCGCGCAGTTGCCGAGGATATTGCGATGGGTCAGCGGCACGCCCTTCGGCTCGCCCGCCGTGCCGCTGGTGAAGAGGAGGCCCGCCTCGGCGGTGTCGCCCACGTGCGGCAGCCGCAGCAGGTTGGCGATCACCTTGCCCGGCAGCACCCAGGCGGCCGCCAGCCACCGCAGGATCCCGAGCTTGCCGCAGGCCAGGATCTCCTGCTTCAGGTCGAGCGTCCGCTCCGGCCACGGAAAGGTGGGCACCTTGGCCTTCACCGCCTCCGCGGTCAGGACGGTGGTCACGCTGCCGAGCCGCAGGCTCGCCTCGATCGCCGCCTTGCCGGCGGTGAAGTTGAGGTTGACCGGGATGCGGCCGGCCAGCAGCACCGCGAGATTGGCCACGAAGGCGCCGCCGCTCGGCGGCAGCACGATGCCGATCCGACGGTCGGGCAGCCGGGAACCGAGGCGCCGGGCCAGCGCCGCCGACACGGCCAGCAGCTTGCCGGCGCGGATCACGCTGCGCTCGCCGGTGCGGTCGATGACCTGCACCTCCCACGGCCGCCGCGCCAGCGAGCGCACGCACTCGCGGCCGAGGTGCCCGCGCAGCTCCGGCCGGGCGCTGAACGCGGCCTCGCCGAGATCGAGCAGGGCCTTGCGGACCGTGATGGCGTCGATCGTGTCCGGCGCGAGCGGCGGACCGAAGTTGACCGAGATCGGACAGGGCAGCCGGTAGATGTGCTGCTTCCAAAAATACTTCTGCCCCGAGAAGGAAAACATCGGGCTCCACCGGCGGTCGAGGAACACCGGGACCACCGGCACCCCGGCCCGCCGCGCGACGGTCTCGAAGCCCTTGCGGATGCCCATGAGCATGCCCGTGCGGTTGACCTGGCCCTCCGGGAAGATGCAGACCAGTTCGCCAGCCCGCAGGCGGTCCACCGCCCGCCGGGCGGCGGCGCGCGCCTGCCGCGGCATCACCATCCGTACGCCCGTGGCCCGGTGGGCGATTCGGATCCAGCGGGGCTGCCGCGAATCCGCGAATGCCAGGAAATGCACCCGGCGGGGGCAGACGGCCTGCAGGATCATCGCGTCGATGTAGGACACGTGGTTGCAGAGCACGAGCGCCCCGCCGCTCCCCGGCACGCGCGCGAGCCCCTCCACCCGGACCCGGTAGAAAACCGCGCTGATCGCGCGCAGCACGACGCAAACGGCCTGATGCCAGGTGTGGCGCAGCGCGTACAGCAACATCGCCAGCGTCAAGCCCGCCAGGAGATAGAAATGGCCGGCCGTGCCCAGGTTCAGCAGCCGGTCCGACGCCGTCAGGACGAACAACCCGCTGCCGGCGAGGCCGGCCAGGCTGTCCAGCAGGCCGACGCCCGCCAGCACGCGCCCCCGCCGGTGGTTGCCGGCCGTCTGCTGGACGAAGGCGTAGAGCGGCACCAAGAAGAGCCCGGACGC
>JBAIXJ010000759.1:0-1766 GCA_037916645.1 Opitutales bacterium
GAGAGCTTCATGGGGTGCGCAGGCGCCAACGTTAAGGCCCTGAGCCGGTGTGGGAAGCATTTTCCCGGTCTCTGCGGCGGGCCGCCGGTTTGAGACGGATTTTTGACCAGCGGCCGGTGATCCTGGCAGAACGCAAGCGCGTGACCGGAGCCGGCTTTTCTGTCGCCTTGACGCGTCCGCCCGGCGGCGGCCATGTTGCTGCGATGCCGGAGGCACCGAAACGCACGCTGGGCAGGGGACTGCTGATCAAGTTCCTCGTCGCGGCGGCATTGCTGTTTGTGGTCGCCGTGCTGGTGCTGCGAGGGGTGAATCTCCGGTTTTATTGGGACGAGGGGATGGCCGTGATCCAACGGGCGGGGCCGTGGGTTTTCTTCACGGCGATGGCGCTGTTGCCGGCGGTGGGCGCGCCGCTGCTGGCCTTCGTGATTCCGGCCGGACCGGCGTTCAGCGAACAGCTCGGTCTGGGAGGAGTGATTCTCGCCTGCGCCGTGGCTCTGGCGGTCAATCTGACGTTGACCTACTGGGTCGCGCGCCGCGCCCTCCGTCCGTTGGCGGAGCGGCTGGTGGCCCGGATGGGCTACCAGATTCCGCAGATCAACCGGGACGAGCAGTTGGAGGTGGCCCTGCTGTTGCGCATCACGCCGGGTCCGCCGTTCTTCCTGCAGAATTATATTCTGGGGCTGGGCAACGTGGCGTTCGCGACCTACCTGGCGGTGTCCTGGTCCGTGGTGTTTGCCCAAGTCGTGGGGGTGGTCGTGTTTGGTGACGCCTTGGTGCATGGCAAGGCGCGCTTGGCGGTGCTGGGCATATGCCTGCTGGTGGCCGCTGCAATCGTCGTGCATCTCGTCCGCAAACACTATGGCAAGGGACGCGTTTCTGCTGAACATTGACGATTCCGGCCGCGTCGAAACCGTCAGCGAATTCACCCGGCGCATCAAGGCGCTGCTGGAGAAGGGCATCCAGCCGGCTTGGGTGCGCGGCGAAGTGTCGAACCTGCGCAGCCAGGCCAGCGGGCATATTTACTTTTCGCTCAAAGATGCCGGCGCGCAGCTGGCGTGTGTGCTTTTCCGCGGCGACGCCGCGCGCCAGTCGCTGCAGCTGCGGGACGGATTGCAGGTGCTGGCCTTCGGCGAGGTTGGCGTCTACGAGCAGCGGGGCCAGTACCAGCTGATCGTCCGGGTCGTGCTGGAGGACGGGGTGGGGCGGCTGCAACAGGAATTCGAGCAGCTGAAACAGCGGCTGGCGGCCGAGGGACTGTTTGCCGCGGACCGGAAGGCGGAGATACCGCTCATGCCGGCGACAGTCGGGTTCATCACCTCGGCTACCGGCGCGGCCGTGCAGGATTTCATCCGGATTCTCCAGCGCCGGAGCTGGCGCGGACGCCTCGTCGTGCTTCCGGCCCGGGTGCAGGGCGAAGGGGCGGCACAGGAATTGGCGGAGATGTTGCGGGAGGCGGAGGCACTCGGCATTTTCGAGCTCCTCGTGATCGGGCGCGGCGGCGGCAGCCTCGAGGATCTGTGGGCGTTCAACGAGGAGCCGCTGGTGCGCGCGGTGGCGGCGTGTCCGATCCCGATCATCTCGGCCGTCGGGCATGAGATCGACTTCACGCTGTGCGATCTCGCGGCAGACATGCGCGCCGAGACGCCGAGCGCCGCGGCGGAGCTGATCTCGAGCAATTTCCTCGCGGCGATGGATCGTGCGGCGCGGGCCAGTGCCGCGATGGATCAGACGGTGATCGGGGTGCTCGAACGAGGCCGCGCCCGCGT
>JBAIXJ010000760.1:0-2401 GCA_037916645.1 Opitutales bacterium
CGCCGGCCGAGTTCGACATCACGACGCGCCTCAGCACGGTGGCCGGCGCCCACGTGTTCAAGACCGAGGGCAAGGTGCTCACCGCCCCCGGCTGGCTTGCGGTCTACGGCAAAACCACGGTCGACGAGTCACCGGACGCGCGAGCGCTGCCCGCCCTCGACCCCGCCGACGGCCAGCCGCCGCGGGCGCGGACGCTCTCCGCGACCCTGCACAGCGAGACCACCAAACCGCCGCCGCGCTACACCGAGGCCACGCTGCTCTCCGCCATGGAGGGCGCCGGCAAGCTGGTCGACGACGAGGATCTCGCCGAGGCGATGAAGGAGCGCGGCCTGGGCACGCCGGCGACGCGCGCCGACATCATCGACGGCCTCATCAACCAGAAATACATCGAGCGCCACGAGCGCGAGCTCGCCCCCACGCCCAAGGCCGAGGCCCTGCTCCAGTTCCTCGCGGCCGTGGCGGCCGAGAACCTCACCAAGCCCGACATGACGGGCGAGTGGGAGTACAAGCTGCGCCAGATCGAGCACGGCAAATTCTCGCGCCCCGAGTTCATGCGCGAGATCGCCGACGCCACGCGCGGCCTCATCGAGCGGGTGAAGAACTTCGACGAGGACGAGTCCGCGGCGCGCGTGACCGACATCCCCTCGCCCACCGATGGCAAACCGCTGCGCGAAACCCTGCGCGGCTACAAGTCGCAGGACGGCGAGTTCATCGTCTACAAGATCATCTCGGGGCGCAAACTCGAGGAGGCGGAGGTGAAGGAACTCGTCGCCCGGGGCGTCATCGGGCCGCTCGACGGCTTCGTGTCGAGCCGGACCCACAGCCGGTTCGCCGCCTCGCTGCGGCTGGTCCGCGACGAGGAGACCGGCAAGCTGAAGACCGAGCTGGACTTTGGCGACAAGGTCGACCTCGCCACGCTGACGCCGTTCTGGTCGGATCCCGTCACCGGCGCGGAGCTGTGCGAGGCGGGCAACAATTTCGTCCTGCGCGAGCGCGACGGCGCGAACTGGAAGCAGACCTTCCGGGTCGGGCGGATCATGTGCCGGAAACCGATCCCCCCGGAGCAGGCGGTCAAGCTGGTGGCGGCGGGCAAGACCGACCTGATCCAGGGCTTCATCTCGCGGAAAGGGCGGCCGTTCGACGCCTACCTGAAGCGCGAGGATGGCCGGATCGTCTGGGAGTTTCCGCCGCGGGCGCCCAAGCTCGACAAGGACGGCAAGCCGATCGCCCGCAAAGCCAAGGCGCCGCCGGACCTGTCCCAGGCGGTCGTGGTCGGCGAGAGCAAGGAGCTTGGGGGCGAGATCCTGCAGACCGGCGACGCCTACTACGTCCGCAAGGCCGGCCCGAAAGGCCGGATCGTCTTCACCCTCAAGCGGCACCTGTGCCAGAAGGAGGTGCCGGTCGAGGAGGTCCGCCGCCTGCTGGATACTGGCCGCACGGAGCTGATCGATGGGTTCGTCTCCAAGCGCGGGTCGCACTTCAAGGCCTACCTGGTGCTCGGGAAGAGCCGCGCCCGCGCCGAGTTCGAGTTCCCCCCGCGCTGACCCGGCCGCGCCGGCCCGCGCCGGACGGTAACGCCTGGGGCCCGCCGGCGTCTTTGATGGCTGAGCCTGATGTCCAAGATCAAAAACTATCTGCTGGCCCTGTTCGCCATCGCCGCGGTCGCCACCGGCGTCCTCGCCTGGAATCAATACCGGGAACTCATCAAGCTGCGGGCCGCCGCCCTCGACGAGACGGCCCGCGCCGACCTGCAAAAGCGCCTGTGGGCGCTGGAAAAGCGCAACAACGAGCTGGAGGCGGAGGTGGCGGACCTGCGGTCGCGCCAGAGCGGCGTCGCCGGCGCCGACGGGACCGGCGAGGACGGCGGCGATCCGGCCGCCCCCGGCGAGGCCCGTGGGCCGGGACGTTTCAACCGCCGGGGCGGATTCGCCGGTCTGACGACTCTGATGGACAACCCCCAGTTCGCCAAGCTGTGGACGGACCAGCAGAAGGCCCGGGTCAACCAGGCGTTCACGCCGCTTTTCAAAAGCCTGAACCTCTCGCCGGACCAGGCCGACAAACTGCAGTCCCTCCTCGCCGAACGGCAGTCGTCCTTCATGGATGCGCTCGCGGCGGCCCGGTCGCAGGGCATCACGAACCCCGGCGATATCCGGCAGCTCGTGCAGCAGACGAACAGCCAGATTGACTCGCAGATCCAGTCGTTGCTGGGCCCGGACGGCTACGCGCAATATACCAGCTATCTCCAGACCATGCCGCAGCTGAACCAAGTCGGCCAGCTCCAGGCCCGGCTGGCCGTCAACGGAATCACGCCGCTGCAGGACTACCAGGTTCAGCAGTTGACGCAGGTTCTGGCGCAGAACAGCACGGCGGCCAGCTCCGGCGGCGGTCGCGGGGGCGGCTA
>JBAIXJ010000761.1:0-1912 GCA_037916645.1 Opitutales bacterium
GTGGAGGGTTTTCTCGCCGCTCTCCGCCTCGAGCCGTCATTCCGGGAGGATTTCGTCTTCGTTCTCGTGCTGGTTCCGTTCGCGGTGATCCTCCCGGTCAACGCCGTCTCGACCGCCGCGATGATCGGCTCGCTGTTCCTCATCATCATCGTCGAACTGCTGAACTCCGCCGTCGAATGGACGATCGACTACATCTCGACCGAGAAGCACCTCATGGCCAAACGGGCCAAGGACATGGCAAGCGCGGCGGTGTTCTTGAGCTATCTGAACTGCCTCGTCATCTGGCTGGTCATCCTGATCGCCAACTGGCACCGGATCTCCCGCCTCGAATTCCTGCGATGGCCTCCGCACCTGCTCCCGTAGCGCTCGTCACCGGCGCCTCGCGCGGCATCGGGCGCGCCATCGCCCGGCACCTGGCGGCGCGCGGCGTGCGCGTGGCCGTGCATTTCCACCGCCGCCGGACGGCGGCGGCGGCCACCCTGGCCAGCCTGCCCGGCGCCGGGCATGCCCTGTTCGCCGGGGATCTGACCCGGCCGGCCACCGCGCGACAACTCATCGACAAGGTGCGGCGGAAGTTCGGCCGCATCGACATCCTGGTGAACAATGCCGGCATCTACGAACTGCATCCGCCCGAGGCGACCGCCTTCGCCGGGTGGCGCCGGCAATGGGAGCGCACCCTGGCCGCCAACCTCACCGCCCCGGCGCATCTGTCCTTTCTCGCCGCGCGGGTCATGGGTTCCCGCGGCGGCGGCCGGATCATCAATATCTCCTCCCGCGGCGCCTTCCGCGGCGAGCCGCGCGCCCCCGCCTACGGGGCGGCCAAGGCCGGCCTCAACGCCTTCGGCCAGTCGCTCGCCAAGGCGCTCGCGCCCCGCCACATCTATGTCTTCACCCTCGCCCCCGGGTGGGTCGACACCGACATGGCCGCCGAACACCTGAACGGACCGCGCGGCGCCGAGATCCTGCGCGACATTCCGCTGGGGCGCGTCGCGACCGCCGACGAGGCGGGGCGCGCCGTCGCGTGGCTGGCGCTCGACGCCCCGGAGTCGATGACCGGATGCATCGTCGACCTCAACGGCGCGTCGTACCTGCGCACCTGAGCGAACGCCGTTCGGTCGCGGCGGGGCGGCCTCACCGCAGCCGGCCGAACAGCCACGTCGCCAGGCCCGCCATCGCCAGGTTCGGCATCCACGCGGCCCCCTGCGGAGTCAGGATCTCCCGTCCCGCCAGCATGCCGGCCAGGCTCACGAGCAGGTAGTAGACGAAGAACAGCCCGAGTGATTTCGAGACGCCGACAGCGGGGCTCACGCGGACGCCGGACACCGCAAACGGGATAGCGATCCCGGTGACGATCAGGCAGCCCAGGGTGTCGGCGAGGAGGCGGTAATACCGGATCGCGTACATCGTGACCTTGGGATTGCCCTCGGCGCGCAGGTAGTTGATCAGGCGGCGCAATTCCCAAAACGACAGGTCGAGGGGATCGCGGTCGATCAGCAGCATCAACTGGGGGTCCTCGTGAAAATCCGTGAAGGTGCGCTCGGCAAACGGCACCGGGTGGGCGCTCGCGTCCGTGTCCACGTCGAACTTGATCTCCTGGCCGTTGTAGAAGGTCCATGAGCGGTCCGCCGGGCGGTACCGGGCCTCGCGTGCCACGTAGCGGATGACCTCCCGCCGTTGCGCGTCCAGCACCGACACGGTGACGCCGTACGCCCGGTCGGCAAAACGACTGTAGCGGTTGATGAACCACAGGCGCCCGTCCGTCCGGTTGTCGAACGCCACGCTGGGCACCAGCCCGATGTGCTCGGCGCCCTCCGTCCGCGCCTCGTGCCGGAACTCGAGGCTCTCCTTGATCCGGTGCGACTGCTCGACCGACCACGGCACGACGTACGCGTTGAAGAGCCACATGATGCCG
>JBAIXJ010000762.1:0-2220 GCA_037916645.1 Opitutales bacterium
TGATGGGCCCGATGGCCGACTGCCCGTCGCTCCAGAAGTTGGCCGCCGTCAGGCCGAGCGCGCCCACGCGCACCGCCTGGATGCGGTCGGTATTCGCCAGGATCTCCACCCGCGGGTGCCGGGCATAATCGGCCACCTTCGCCGCGCTGAATCCGGGCAGCAGCACGTACGCATACGTGCCTCCGGCCGGGTTCGTGCCGTGGGAAAGCCAGAGCGTCAGATAGTCGCGGGATACGGTCTGCGTCGTTCCGTTCCACACGCCCGATCTGGCCTCGCGCAGTCCCTCCAGCCGGACGGGCGCCGGGAAGAAGTAGCCGATATCCGCGCCTTCCACGCGCCCGGCCAGGTGGGCCCAGGTAACCTCGGGCATCGCCTCGGACCAGCCCAGCGCTGCGCTCTTGCGGGTTCCGCTCACCGTCAGCGCGTTGTCGCCGCGATCATTCAGGAGGCGGTTCTCGACCACGGTGTCGATCGGCCGGGAATCGCTGCTGCGAATATCGCTGCCCAGACAGACGACCTCCCGGTCGAACAGGAACCATGATTTCTTCGCGGTGAGCGTGCTGCCCCACCCCCGGAGCTGCATCCCCGCCGCCCCGGCGCTGCCGAGCGACGCCCCGCCGACCCAGGTCGCCGCCGGCGCCTCGCTCTGCCCGGAGGCGGGCGCGCGGACCTGGCTCACGTCGACCGTCGTGCCGGGCAGCCGGCGCGGATCGACCGTGGGCCAGAAGTCGTCGTCGAACTGCGTCAGGTCGGAATTGTAGAGGTACAGCATGCCCTCGCCCGTGTGCCAGCCGTTCACGTTCTCTCCGTGGATGCTCTCGTAGGTATAGACGCGGCTGGACGACAGGCTCAGTCCGACGCCGAAGCCCGGGGCCAGGTGAACCACCCGATCCATTCCGGCGTAGACAAAGTTCCCGATCAGCTCCCCGCGGGGCTTAACCGCCGGGTCGGCCAGCAGCTGGCGCACCGCTCCCTTGAGCCCGAGCGGCGCGGTCTCGACGAAGTCCAGCACGGTGTCCGCCCCGGCCCACTCCTTCAGCATCGATCGCATCCGGGCCGCGTCCGCCGGCGGGGCGAACTGGGAGATCAGGAGGATGTTCTGCATGATGCCGTGCCCGATGGCGTGTTCCGATGCGGATCGGCGGGAGATCTCCCGGCCCTGGACCATGGCCATGATGCCGCCGCGCCAGATCAGCGGCTCCAGCGCGGTGAAGACCAACCGATAGAGATTGGCGATGTTGGGGTCGGTGACTTTCCAGGAGGAACCCGCGGCGCTTTCCCGGTTGGGCCCATTCAGCAGCGCGAGCACCGGCGCAAGCCGGCCGATCAACGAGGCGCCATAGCCTCCGGTGTAGGGGTGGCCCCGATGCTGGATGAAGGAGCCGTCGGCGTAGTAGCCGTCGCCCTTGCTCACGTAGAGAAAAAGATCGCTGAACGCATCGCGCGCGGCGGCCAGCTTCGCGCCGTCCTTCACGATGAGGCCGCGGATCGTCACGATGTGGATCTTCCACATGCGGTTGGCGGCGGTGAACGACCACGGAGTGCCGCCCGGGGCCGGGGTCGTGGCCGAAGGGGTGAATTTCTCCACCGCCCGCATGTAGTCGGCCACTTGGGCGGCGCTCAGGTCGTCATACATCAAGGCCGTGGTGTCGACCAGCTCGGCCGGCGCGCCGATCTCGAGGTGAAACCACTCGTCGTGCATCGGCGTTTTCTCGTTGTAACGGTGGGCATACACCCAATCCAGGCCGCCGATGATGTCGGCCTTCAATGCCGCGTTGCCTTTCAGGCTGGATCCCTGGGTCTTGTAGGCCATGGCCATCGACTTCAGGCGCCCATAGCTCTCCGTGATGTGGCCCGTGTCGGTGGGGCTGGCCAGGTCAGCCCAGAGAAAGGTGCGGGCCGGCGATTTGTCCATGGTCGACCAGTAGGAATTCGCCCGGGAGCTGAGTTTGCTGAGGGCGGAGGCCACCGCGGGATCCGTCAAATCCAGGTGACTGCCGCCGGTGAGCATCTCCACCCACTTCTCCCGCAGGACGTCGAACTCGTCCGCCCGGCAGGTGAGCGCGCCACCGGCCAGACCGAGCGCCAAGGCCAGGCTGGCGCACCGGCCCAGGAGCGCGAGGCGCGACATGGAACGCGAGGCTGCATGGGAGCATGGCCTGAGGAAGGAGAATCCGCGCACGGAGGTCATCGGTGGAAGGCGTCATAACTCCACGATGC
>JBAIXJ010000763.1:0-1600 GCA_037916645.1 Opitutales bacterium
GTAAAGGGTCGTCACGGAGCTCTCTTGCCTAGCGGCCCGCCGGGCGCGGCACCAGCGAATAGCGGGCCACGCCGGCGTCTCCTCCCTCCGAAGCCTCACGGCTTCGGCTACGGTCGCGAATGATCCGCCGGGCCAACCCAACACCCCGGCCGCCACCGCCCCAGGAGGCCGTCGCGGAATTTGACTTGGGTGGCCCGCCGGCGCTTCTTAAGGTGAGCGACAGACGGGCAGCGCGCGAGCTGCCCGCCCGTCTTGTGCGAATTGAACAGCGCCAAACCGGAGGCCCGCATGCCCGACACGATTGCCTTCAAACTCAATGACAAACCGGTTCGCATCAGCGTGGAGGGCGGGCGGCCGCTGCTCTGGGTCCTGCGCACCGACCTCGGCCTCACCGGCACCAAGTACGGCTGCGGCGAGGGCCATTGCGGCTGCTGCACGATCCTGCTGAACCAGCAGGCCGTGCGCTCCTGCATCCTGCCGGCGGCGGCGGTCAACGGCCAGGAGGTCGTGACGATCGAGGGCCTGGCGAAGGACGGGGCGCTCCACCCGGTGCAGAAGGCCTTCATGGAGCACGACGCCCTGCAGTGCGGTTACTGCACGCCGGGCATGGTCCTCCGCGCGGCGAGCCTGCTCCATTCCAACCCCCGGCCGTCCGAGGCCGAGATCATCGCCGGCATGAACGAGAACTTCTGCCGCTGCGGAGCCCACCCGCGCATCGTCCAGGCGGTCCAGGCCGCCGCGGCGGAAATGAAGGGAGGGATGTGACATGAGCGCCAACGACTATGTGCCCGTGGATTTCCAGAACGAGGTCTCCCCGGCCGCCTTCGGCCCGCCGACCCGCCGCGATTTCCTTAAGCGCCTCGGCGGCGGCATCGTCGTGTTCGTCGCCATCGGCGGCACCGGCATCGCGCAGGAGGCCTTTCGCGCGGCCGGCGAACGTCCCCGGCCCAGCCTGCCGACGGATTTCAACGCCTTCCTGCGCATCGGCGAGGACGGGCGGATCACCTGTTTCACCGGCAAAATCGAGATGGGCCAGGGCCCCATCACCTCGCTGCCACAGATGCTGGCGGACGAACTGGAGGTCTCGCCGGACGTGGTCGACATCGTCATGGGCGACACCGACCTGTGTCCGTGGGACATGGGCACCTGGGGCTCCATGACCACGCGCTTCTTCGGCCCGCCGCTCCGCGCCGCCGCCGCCGAGGCCAAGGCCGTGCTGATCGAACTCGCCGCGGATGCGCTCAAGGTGCCGGCCGGCCGCCTGGTCGCCGCCGACGGCGCCGTCCACGACGAACAGGACACGGCGCGCCGCGTCACCTACGGCCAGCTCGCCAAGGGCCAGAAGATCGAGCGCCACCTGACCGTCAAGCCCACGGTCAAGGACTTCGCCGACTTCAAGGTCATGGGCAAATCCGCCCTCCGCCGGGACTCCCGCGAAAAGGTCACCGGCGCCGCCAAGTACTCCGCCGACATCCGCCTGCCAGGGATGCGGTACGCGAAGGTCCTGCGGCCGCCCGCCCACGGCGCAACGCTGAAGAGCGTGAATACCGCCCCGGCCCGGGAGATCGCCGGCGTCGAGGTGGTGGAGCAGGGCGATTTC
>JBAIXJ010000764.1:0-24469 GCA_037916645.1 Opitutales bacterium
CAAAAACCTCCGGCGCGACGGCAAGGCAGTGCCAGATCTTGGACCACCACCACTCGGAGGAGTAGGTGTTGCCGCACTTGGCGATGAACTGGGGCCGGTGCTGGGCCGCGAGCGCCGTGATCCGGCCCGCCTCGCGCCAGCCGGTGTGGTCCTTCCACAGCCAGCACTGGGCGTTGAGGTTCTTGCGCCACTTCTTGTCGAGGGCCAGCGGGATGTTGTTCCGGTCGACCGGCAGCGGGCTCGAGCCCGTCGTGTCGACGCCGATCCCGACCACGCTGGCCGGATCGAAGCCGCGCTGCTTCCGGGCGCGGGCCAGCGCGCCGCGCACGCTCTGCTCGAGCGTCACCAGATAGTCTCCGGGATGCTGGCGGGCCAGATGGTGATCCCGCGGATCGAGCAGGATGCCCTGCCGGCCGCTGGGATATTCGATCACGCACGAGCCGAGCTCGGCGCCGTCGGCGCAGCGCACGACCAGGGCGCGGACGGAATTCGTGCCGTAGTCAAGACCAAGGGTGAAGGACATGGGGGAAATGGGACCTCGAAAGCCTTACAAAAACCGGCCGGACCTGAGCCATTCCAAAAGAACGTGACCGTAATGGACCGGGCCGCCGATCCGTCCGCGCGCGCCCGGCTAGCGCCGGCTCGTTCCGCCGTCGCTCCGCCGGGGGGCCGCCGCCGGCGGCGCGGCCTGGCCGTAGGTGGCGTCGGGCCCGTGCTTGCGTTTGAAGTGCCGGGTGAGCAGCTCCGGCTCGATCTCGCCGCGCTGCGGGGCCAGCGCCAGCGTCAGCCAGGCCATCTGCGCGACCAATTCCAGCGCGACGGCGGTCTCGACGGCCAGTTCGCCCGACGGCCCCCAGACAAAGGGGCCGTGCCGCCAGACGAGGACCGCCGGCATCTCGAGCGGATCGCGGCCGCGGAAGGCCTCCGCGATGACATTGCCGGTGTTCCACTCGTAGGCCTCGGTGATCTCGGCCTTCGTCAGGGGGCGGGTCACCGGCACGGCCCCGTCGAAGAAGTCGGCGTGCGTCGTGCCAAACGCCGGGATCGGCTGCCCGGCCTGGGCGAAGCTCACGGCGTGGCGCGAATGCGTGTGCACCACCGACCGCACGGCGGCAAACGCCTGGAACAGCCGGCGGTGCGTCGGCGCGTCCGACGAGGGGCGCAGCTTGCCCTCGACGACCTTCCCCTCGAGGTCCACCAGCACCATCTTGGCGGGCGTCAATTCGTCGTAGGGCACGCCGCTGGGCTTGATGGCGAACATGCCGGCCGCGGGATCGAAGACGCTGGCGTTGCCGAAGGTCAGGTCGACGAGGCCCGAGGCGCCCAGCCGTCGGTTGGTCTCGTACGCGGATTCGCAGAGGGCTCGCTGCAACATGGCGTCGGCTATCAACACTCCGGCGCCGGCGCGACGGCGAGCAAAAACCGCGTTCCGATCATTCCCGTTTCAGCTCGCGCGCCATGAGCGCCGGGAGGGCGTCGGTTGGCTTCTTGTCTTCGAACAGGATCCGGTAGACCTCCGTCAGAATCGGCGCGCTGATGCCGCGCGCGAGGCAGAGGCCATGGAAGGACTGCGTGGTCTGGTAACCCTCCACCACGGTCCGGCGGCCGGCCAGCAGTTCGGCGGCGCCCCGGCCCTCGCCCAGGTGCTGGCCGAACTCCCGGTTGCGGCTCCACGATCCGTAGCAGGTGGCGATCAGGTCGCCCGCCCCGCTCAAACCGTAGAACGTCTCCGGGCGCGCCCCCAGCGCCACCCCCACGCGCACCATCTCGGTCAGGGCCCGCGTGATCAAGGCGGCCTTGGCGTTGTCGCCCAGGCGGAGCCCGTCGCAGCAGCCCGCCGCGATGGCATAGATGTTCTTCAGGCAGCCGCCGAATTCGACGCCCGCGAGATCGTCGCTCGTGTACAACCGCAGACTCGGGCCGCTCAACGCGGACTGCACCTGCTGGAGAAACGGCGTGATGGTCTGCGCCCCGAGCACCATGGCGGCGGGCAGCCCGCGGGCCACTTCCGCCGCGGTGGTCGGGCCCGTCAGCGTGCCGGTGGCGTAGGCCGGCAGCAGCGCGCGGATCACCTCGCTGGGGCGGAGGTGGGTGCCGAGTTCCAAGCCCTTGGCCAGGCAGACGATCTGCTGCAGACGGGCGGCCGGACCCAAGTGCTCGCGCAGGCGTTCCGCCCACGCCCGCAGCGCCTGCGCCGGGCAGGCCAGCAGGACCACCTCGGCCTCCAGGAGGACCGGCGCGAGTTCGTGCCCGATCTGCAGGCTCGGCGGCAGGGGAAACCCGGGCAGGTAGTCCACGTTCGCGTGCGTCGAGGCCAGCGCCAGCGCCTGTTCGAAGCGCCGCGGCACCAGGGTGACCGAGTGTCCCAGCCGCAGGAGGTGCAGCGCAAACGCCGTGCCCCACGCGCCGGCGCCGATGACGCAGATGTTCATGAAAGAGGATCGGAGGCTTCGAAAGGAGAGAGCACGGCAACCGGGCGGTTGGCAACCCCGGTCTGTCCGGGCCCGGCGCCGGCCGCGCCTATTTCGGATACTGCCGCGACCGCACGGCCATGACGTAGGCGGCAAAGCCTTTCTTCATTTCATCGCCCACGGCGGCGAACGCATGGACAAAGCCGGGCACCGGGCCGGGCGTCAGGCCCAGCAGGTCCGTGCTGACCAGGATCTGGCCGTCGCAGTCGGGCCCCGAGCCGATGCCGATGAGCGGCACCTTCACCGTCTCCCGGATCGTGCGGGCGAGGTTGGGTTCGATCAGCTCGCCCACGATGGCGAACACCCCCGCCCGCTCCAGCGCCAGGGCGTCCGCGAGCAGTTGTTCCGCCTCCGCGGGTTTGGCGCCGAACTTCCGGTAGCGCCCGAGATTCAGCACCTGCTGGGGCTGCAGCCCGATGTGGCCCATGACCGGCACGCCGGCCGCGACGACGTCCGCGATCTTGCCGGCCAGCCGGGCCCCGCCCTCAATCTTCACCGCCTCGGCCCCCGCCTCCTGCATCAGCCGCCGGCACGACTCCAGCACCTGCCTGAAGTCGAAATGCGCCTCGGCAAACGGCACGTCCGCGACCAGGAGCGCCTCCGGTTTCGCCCGCGCCGCCGCCGCGGTGTGGTGCAGAATCATCGCAAGCGTCACCGGAATCGTGCTGGCGAAACCCAGCAGGGTGTTGCCGACCGAGTCACCCACGAGGAGGACGTCGACGCCGGCCTCGGCGGCGTAGCGCGCGGTGACGGCATCATAGGCGGTGGCCGCGACAATCGGCCGCTGGCCCTTGAGCTTCCGCAACGTCAGCGTGGTGGTCTTCATGCGGGCGCTGGCCGCAGGATGACCGGGCGGCCCGGCGGGACCAAGCCTTTTGTCGCGCGGCCCGGCGCTCGGCTCCTCCCGCGTGGCGCCGGTCTTCACGTTCACTTCAGCCACGCCGGAATCCGCTCGCCGGCGATCATCTGCTCAAACGATTCCCGGGCGTTGACGAGCTCGAAGCTGCTCCCGTGGACGAGCACTTCCGCCGGCAGCGGCCGGCCGTTGTAGCGGCTGGCCATGACATGGCCGTACGCGCCGGCGCTGAGCAGGGCGACATACTCGCCCTCGCCCAGCTCCTGCAGGGTGCGGTCCCGCCCGAAGCAATCCGTCGATTCGCACACCGGACCGACGACATCCACCTTGAGCGCGCGGCGCGACGTGTCGCGCTGGAGCGGAACGATCTCGTGGTAGGCCTCGTACATCGCCGGCCGGATCAGGTCGTTCATCGCGGCGTCGAGGATCAGGAAGTTCCGGCCGTGCCCGCGCTTGAGGTACTCGACCCGCGCCAGCAGCACGCCGGCGTTGCCGACCAGAAAACGGCCGGGCTCGAGGAGAATCTTGAGGCCCAGCGACTGCAGCCGCGGCTTGAGGGCGGCGCCGTAGGCCTCCGGCGTGAGCGGGCGCTTGTCCGGCGGCAAGGCGTCCCACCACGCCGCCGCGCCGCTCGCGAGGGCCTCGTGGTACACCACGCCGATGCCGCCCCCGATGCTGAAATAGGAGATGCCGTGGTCGCGCTGCAATTGCCGGGCCAGCGGGGCGACCTTTTCCACGGCCTCGACGAACGGACCCGCCTCGGTGAGCTGCGAGCCGATGTGCATCTGCACCCCCTTGAGCTCGAGGTGGGGGAATTTGGCCGCAGCCTCGTACGCCGCCGCCGCGAACTGGAGCGGAATGCCGAACTTGTTCTCGCTGCGCCCGGTTGTGATCTTGCGGTGGGTCTTGGCGTCGACGTCGGGATTCACGCGGATGCCCACCGGAGCGCGGCGGCCCAACAGGCCGGCCACGTGGTTGATGCGCGCCAGCTCGGGCTCGCTCTCGGCGTGCAGCGCGAAGATCCCGGCCTCCAGCGCGAGGCGGATCTCCGCCTCGGTCTTGCCCACACCGGCGAAGACGCTGCGCTCCGCCTTCGCCCCCGCCGCGAGCACCCGCCGCAATTCGCCCCCGCTCACGATGTCGAAGGCCGCGCCCAGGTTGGCCAGCAGCCGCAGCAGGGCGAGGTTGGCATTGGCCTTCAAGGCGTAGCACATCTGGACGTCGAGCCCCTCCAGGCTCGCGGCCAGGCGGCGGTGGTTATCCTCGATCGTCGCGGCGCTGTAGACGTACGTCGGCGTGCCGTACAGCCGTGCCACCGCGGCCAGGTCGACGGACTCGCAATGGAGCGTGTTGCCCACGTAGTGGAAGCGATGCATCGGGGAAGAAGCCGGTAAAAGGGCGTTGAAAAGCGCGCCTTATTGACAGTTTCCTCTTGAGAAAACGACACTAAACTCGATTAAGGATGGGATCATGCTGCGTGGATTGCGCCATTGGCTTTACCGTCCGCCCATTCGGATGGGCTCCGTGGACAATTCGCGCATTCGCACGACCACCACTAAGAACGCGCAATTCATTAGCTATCTGGTGGAAAGTGGCTTCCGGCGGGTCAACGTCGACCACTACGAGGCCAGCCTGCGCCGCCGCCGGTTGGGCAAGGTGATGTTGCTGCTGATGCTCGGCGCGGGTGGAGCGTGGGTGATCATCGAGAGCGCCCGCGCGCTGTCGATGTATTGATCCGCCCGGAACGGGGCGGGCGGCGGGACGATCTCACCCGGGCCGGCAATGCCCGCCGGCGCCGCCGCGTCATCCGACCTGCGGACGAATCCGAGCGGGAGCGCGGCGATCGTTCAACGCCAGGCCGAACATCGCGGCGACCATCGCGGCGACGGACCAGTCCGCGAAATCCAAGTGGTACGCGTCGGCCGAAATGGCTCCCACGACAAGGACGAGGACGAACAGGACGGAGAGAAGGGTCTTCATGATGGTTGAAAGTTGCCTCCCACAACCCGGCGGCCGCGGGAAAAGTTTCAGCAAAAGCGCGCGCACGGAAAAGAACAGGCCGCACCGGTGAGGGTGCGGCCTGGAAGAGGGACGGGCGTGGGCCCGCGCCCGGTGCGGTCCGGCGCGTCAGGCGGCCAGATCAAGGGCGTTCTCCCGGACCACCGGTCCGCTCGCGCGGGCGGAGGGGAACCGGGCGACGCGATGCACCACCAAGGGGCGTCCGGCGCGGCCGTCGTCGTTCAACGCGAGGACAAACAGGCCGGCCACGGCGAGCGCGGTGATGAGGACTCCGGGGTCCAGCTGGTACGAGTCGAGCGAGACGACGCCGGTGGTCACTCCGAAAGTGTAAAGGATCGAGAGCAGCGTTTTCATGGTGATTGAGTCGTTGCCCTGTAAACACGGCTTCCTGGGGTAAAGTTACAGAAATTCCCGGGGCAACTCCTTACCCCGGGGGAGAAGGCCGCCCGGTTGGGCGGCCCCGCCAAGTCCGGCGGGCCTCAGCCCGCCGAGGCGCCGACGGCCGACGGTGGCGCGCGAAAGGCGCTCCGGATGATCGCCTTCCCGAATTCGCGATTCATCCGCGCGATGAAGTCATGGGAGATGAGCTTGGGGCACACCGCCGAGCACTCGTACTGGTTGGTACAATTTCCGAAACCTTCGGCGTCCATCTGCCGGACCATCGCCAGCACGCGACGTTCGCGCTCGGCCTGGCCCTGGGGCAGGAGGCTGAGGTGCGAAACCTTGGCGGCGACAAACAGCATCGCGCTGGCGTTCTTGCAGGCGGCCACGCAGGCGCCGCAGCCGATGCACGCGGCCGCGTCCATCGCCAGATCGGCGTCGACCTTGGGCACGGGGAGCGCATTCGCATCGCAGGCGCTGCCGGTGCGCGCGGAGATGAAACCGCCCTGCAGCATGATGCGATCGAAAGCCTTCCGGTTGACCACAAGGTCGCGGATGACCGGAAATGGCTTCGCGCGGAATGGTTCGACGGTAATGACGTCGCCGTCCTCAAAGCTCCGCAGGTAGGTCTGGCAGGTGGCGACCCCGCGGTGCGGTCCGTGGGGCTTCCCGTTGATCACGAGCGAGCAGGTGCCGCAGATGCCTTCGCGGCAGTCGTGATCGAACGCGATGGGCTCCTCGCCCTTCCGAACGAGGTCGTCGTTGACCACGTCCAGCATCTCCAGAAACGACATGTTCGGGTTGAGGTCGGGCGTCTCGTACTCCTTGAACCCGCCGGGCGCATTCGCGTCCCGCTGGCGCCAGACTTTGAGCTTAACCTTCATCAGGGCAAAGGGGTCGGTGATCGTGGGTCACTTGTAGTTGCGCTTCGCCAGGTGGACGGTCTCGAAGGCGAGGGGTTCCTGGTTGCGCACGGGCCGGCGGCCCTCGCCCTGGTACTCCCAGGCGGCGACGTGCGCGAACTGGTCGTCGTTGCGCAGGCACTCGCCCTCGGAATCGACATGCTCCTCGCGGAAGTGGCAGCCGCAGGATTCGTCGCGCTCGAGCGCATCCAGGCACAGGAGTTCCGCGAGCTCGAGAAAATCCGCCACCCGGCCGGCGTGTTCGAGCGACTGGTTCAACGAGGCGCCGTCGCCCGGCACGCGGACATTCTGCCAGAACTCCTCGCGCAACTGCGGGATCTCGGCGAGCGCCCGCTTCAGGCCGGCCGCGGTGCGCGCCATGCCGCAATGGTCCCACAGGATATGTCCGAGGCGCTTGTGGAAATGGCTCACCGGCTCGCGCCCATTCACGTTGAGCAGCCGGTTGATGGTTCCGCGCACGCTGTCCTCCGCCTGCCGGAACTCCGCGGCGTCGGTCTTCGGGCGCGCGGCGGGCTTCTGCGTGGCGAGATAGTCGGCGATGGTGTACGGGATGACGAAATAGCCGTCGGCCAGGCCCTGCATGAGGGCGGAGGCGCCGAGGCGGTTGGCGCCATGGTCGGAGAAGTTCGCCTCGCCCAGCACAAAGAGCCCGGGGACGTTGGACATCAGGTTGTAGTCCACCCACAGCCCGCCCATCACGTAATGCACGGCGGGAAAGATGCGCATCGGCACCCGGTAGGCGTTCTCATTGGTGATCTCGTGGTAGATGTCGAAAAGGTTGCCGTAGCGCTCCCGGATCACGTTTTCCCCGAGGCGATTGATGGCGTCGGCAAAATCCAGGTAGACGCCGCGGCCGGATTCGCCGACCCCGCGACCCTCGTCGCAGACCTTCTTCGCCGCCCGCGAGGAGATGTCGCGCGGGGCGAGGTTGCCGAAGGCCGGATACATGCGCTCGAGGTAGTAGTCGCGGTCTTCGTCCCGGATTTCGCCCGGCGGCTTGCGGCAGTCCTCCTTTTTCTTCGGCACCCAGATGCGGCCATCATTGCGGAGCGACTCCGACATCAGCGTCAGCTTCGACTGGTAATCGCCGGTGACGGGAATGCAGGTCGGGTGAATCTGCGTAAAGCAGGGGTTGGCGAAACACGCCCCGCGTTTGTACGCCCGCCAGATCGCGGTGGCATTGCAGTGCTGCGCGTTGGTCGAGAGGTGGAACACGTTGCCGTAACCGCCCGTCGCGAGGACCACCGCGTCCGCCGCATGCCGCGTGATCTCGCCGCTGACGAGGTTGCGCACGATCACGCCCTTGGCGTGGCCGTGGACCACGACCAGATCGAGCACCTCGGAATGCGTGAACAGCTGCACGCCGCCGGCGGCGACCATGCGCATGAGCGCGGAATAGGCGCCCAGCAGCAGCTGCTGGCCGGTCTGGCCGCGGGCATAGAAGGTGCGGGAGACCTGCGCGCCGCCGAACGAGCGGTTGGCCAGCAGGCCGCCGTACTCGCGCGCGAACGGCACGCCCTGAGCCACGCACTGGTCAATGATGTTCGCCGACACCTCCGCGAGCCGGTGCACGTTGGCCTCGCGCGACCGGAAGTCGCCGCCCTTGATCGTGTCGTAGAAGAGGCGGAAGACGCTGTCGCCGTCGTTCTGGTAGTTCTTGGCGGCGTTGATGCCGCCCTGGGCGGCGATCGAGTGGGCGCGGCGGGGCGTGTCGTGAAAAACAAAACACTTCACCGGGTAGCCCAGCTCGGCGAGCGACGCGGCGGCGGAGGCACCGGCCAGACCCGCGCCCACCACCACGACTTCGTACTTCCGCTTGTTGGCGGGGTTGACGAGCTTGATCTCCGCCTTGTGCCGGGTCCATTTCTGCTCCAGCGGACCGGACGGGATCTTGGATTCGAGATTGGCCATGGCGGAGAAAATCAGCGTTTCACCACGGTGACCGCGGCCCGGTCGCCGCCGAGGCGTTCGGCGGCCAGGGTGCCGGGCGCGGGCCGCGCGATCCCGCTCAGGATGGCGCCGGGGATGGCGAGGTTGCCGAGGAAATACAGCAGGCAATAGAGCACGACGACCTTTCTCAGCACGCCGGCCCACCGCTCCGTGCGCCAGCCGAGCGACTGGAACATGCTGTCCGCGCCATGGGCCAGATGCAGGCTCAGCAAGCCGACGGCGAGCATGTAGAAGAACGACACCAGCGGGTGCGAGAAGCCGAGGAACACCATGCTGTACACGTCGGGCACCGCCTGGCCCTTGGCCACGACAGGAAAGCCCAAGAGATGAAAGTCGGCGGCCATCACGTAGTCGTGGCCGCTCTTGAATTCTTCGGCGTGGACCCAGCCCAGGCTGAACTGCGCGAGATGATAGGCGATGAAGGCGAGCACCACGACGCCGGTCCACCGCATGGTCCGGGAGGACACGGTCGCCTGGATGGTGTGGCGGAATTCGTAGCGCTCCGGCCGGGCGGCCCAGTTCTCCAGTGTCAGCTGGACCGCGGCCCAGATGTGGATGAGCACGCAGGCCAGCAGGAACAGGCGCACGGCCCACAGCGCGGGCCCCAGGCTCTGGAGAAAATGCGCGTACCCGTTGATCTTGTCGGGCGCCGCGAAGATCTGGAGATTGCCCACGAGATGGCCGGTGACGAATCCGATGAGCACCACCCCGGTGACGGCCATCAGGTACTTCCGTCCGAGGGAGGAACTGAACAGGCTGCCAAGGAGGTTCATCGCGGAATGCTCAGGGGCCAAAAAAAAGAGTCTTACGACCGTTGCGGCGTCGCATCAGCTGCCGGCGCGCAGGGTAAGGCGCGCCGGGAACCTAAGGGTGCCAATTGGTGCTGCAATCGCCAAATCCGCTTATTAGTGCGCCTGCAAGCTAATAGAAGGCCGTCTGGTGTCGATCCCCGCAGGGCCGGCCGTCGGGGAGGCCCGTCACTTCGACAGGGGCTTCAAGAGAGAGAACTTCCCGCTCGATCCGGGCTGGAGGTTCTTGCGGCGAAACAGATTGACGCGCACGCCGTCCCCCAGCGCCTGCGCCACCGCCGCGGCGGCCTCGGGAGGCGCATGGTGATCGGCCACGTAGTGAAAATCCCACCGGGCGTTGCCGGTCTGGACCAGGCAGTAGTGCCAGCACGTGAAATTCGCCGGCAGCGCCGCATCGATTTCGCCCGCCGCCACCACGGTGCCGTCCGGACGCACGTACAGATCGCGCTCGCGGCCGAGGATGCGGAAACCCTTCGGCCCGCGCCGCACGATGTCGCCAGTGCTGTAGC
This sequence comes from Opitutales bacterium, assembly GCA_037916645.1. Lineage (GTDB taxonomy): Bacteria > Verrucomicrobiota > Verrucomicrobiia > Opitutales > Opitutaceae > Fen-1467. The sequence continues at coordinate 9,919 of JBAIXJ010000764.1, forward strand.
GCAGCAGCGGCATGGCGCGGCGCTGGCGGGTCGTGATCTGCGTCTGGAACACCTCCGGCAGCCCGCGCCACGGCACGAGTTCGACGAAGGCGTTCTCGTCGATGACCCGCAGATTGTCTTGAAACGCGTCGCCGACGAAAATGTAGCCGGCCTCCGTCGAGCCGTAGAGGTCGACCTGCGCCGCGGGAAAGACCTCGGCGAGGCGGAGGCCGTGCTGCCGGCTCGGTTTGCCGTAGGTCAGGATGATGACTTTCAGGCTGGGCAGATGCACCTTGCGCTTGGCGGCGGCCCGCGCGAGCAGGGAAAGGTAGACTGGCTCACCCTCCAGGATCTCCGGCTTCACCGCCTGCAGCTCCACCACGATGCGGTCCCACTCCGGCTCCGGAAACGCGAACGGATCGCTGGTGAGGTTCAGGTAGACCGTGCCGTCAAAGTAGCGGTGCGGGAACGGCTGGTCCTCATACGGGCAGAGGTTGCTGGAGCAGGCGACGGGCGCGAGCACGGCCCGGCGGACCGGCCGGTCGACAAATGACGCCAGGCGGGGATGTGCGAGGTAGGCGCGGCGGGCCTGCGCCGCCCACCAGCCGTCCTCCATAATCACCGTCATCGGTTGCGCGGTGGAGCCGGAGGTGTGTTCGTATTCGTACTCCCGGTTCCGGAGGCCGCGCTCAATCACCCGGTAGTCGGAGAAGAATGCCGTCGGCCCGCGCTCCAGAATCTCCTGCTTCGTCAGCACGGGGATGGAGTGATAACACGCCCATTGCAGCGGCTCGGGATGCAGCGGAAATCGCTGCGGATACAAGGGGCTGCGCTCGTAAATTGCCCGGATCTCCGCCTCCAAGGACTCGGGCAGGCGCGAGTCAGCCGCCGGACCAAGGGTGTCCGGAGCGTTGGCGAAGAAGGGAGCAGTCATGGTGGCGGTTGCGCCGGCGCGGGGCCGCCCGAAGGCGGCCGGACGCGGCAGCAGAGATTTCGAAGGCACAAAAACGCGCCCCACAGTATAGTCAAATGGGCCGGCCGGCGCACGTTCAACCGGGGGGTGGACCGGGAGGGGAGAAACCGCCTCGCCGCATCTCCGCCCAAACCGGCTCAAAGAGCAGAAGGGCATCGAGTACCAACGCGTGGCGGATCCGGCCCGCCCGGGCCCAATTCAGCACGTCGTCCACCGGCGCCGTGAGGATTTCAATCTCCTCGTCGTGATCCCAGGCGAGGTCGCTGGTGCGCGCCGCCGCTTCGACGAGCACCATATGGCAGCGGTTGTTCATGATCGCCGGGTTCGGGTGCACGCAGCCCAGGATACGCCCCGCGCGGCCGGTGTAGCCCGTTTCCTCGCGCAGCTCCCGCTGCGCGGCCGCCAGCGGATCCTCGCCCGGCTCCATCACCCCGCCGGGAATCTCCAGGGAGAAATCGTCGATGCCGAACCGGAACTGGCGCACCAGCACGAGCTCATGCTGCCCGGTCAGGGCGATCACGTTCACCCAGTCCGGTCCCTCGATGACGACGAAATCGCGTTCGCGCCCGCGTCGGGGATGGCGGTAGCGGGCGTGCAACACGTCAAACAGACCGCAGGCCGCGTGCAGGGACTGGCTCTTTTTCTCCCAGCGCGCCGGAGCGGCGGGATCAGGCGAGGCGCTCATGGTGCCACAAAAAAGCCTCCGCGACGCGGGGTCGAGGAGGCTTTGCGGAGGAAAGATTCGGGGACGGGCGCGGCTATTTGGTCTTGATCTTCTGGCCGACCCGCAGGCGTTTCCAGTCGATGCCCGGGTTGGCGGCCTCCAGATCAGCGAGCGAGACGCCCGTGGCCTTCGAGATCTTCATGCCCGTGTCGCCGGGTTTGACGACATATTCGCCTGGGCCCGCGACCACCGGCTCACCCGCCTTGGCTCCGGCCTTGGGCGCCGCGGCGCGGGCCTTGGCGGCATTCTCGAGATTCGTGATCGACGTCTTGATGTTGGCGATCTCCGGTCCGATCTGGTCAAACGCACCCTGCACGGAGGACTGCAGCTTCTGGATGTTGGCTTTGGCCGTGTCCGCCGACGAGGCGGCAGCGCTGGCGCTGGACTCGACGCTCGACAACCGCTCCCCCAGTTGGTCCGGCACCTTCTTGCCAACCGAGTTGGCTTTGAAAAGGGCCGCGGCCGCGATGATCAAGGCGAGGACACCGACCAAAACGCCAGCTATCGGGAGGTAGCTGCTGTTGCTCTCACGTGAAATTGTATCCATGGGTTTGAGGGTGGAAGCGGCATGTGTACGAGCAAAGGTGGGGCGAATCAAGAAGATTGGTGGGTGGAAAATCCCTATTTCACGGGTGGTCTCAAGCGGAGGATAACGTTGACAGTCGGGATGAAGCGCCGTCCCCTAGCCCCCGAAATCGGGGCGTAGCTTAGCCTGGTAGAGCGTCTGGTTTGGGACCAGAAGGTCGCCAGTTCAAATCTGGCCGCCCCGACCATCCTTCGCCGCCGCGCAGCAGGGGCAACACCGTGCGCCGTCCTGTCCGCCATAGCCCTGCGCGGCAGCGAACGGACTACGGCGGAAGGTTTGGCGGAGGCCAGCGCCGCGGCAAATCCTGCCCCTTCAAGCAGAAACAACGCGAAGGCTGGGCGTCGCGCCCGCGGCGCAAAGCCCGGCCCGCCCGCCCCATCCCTTTGCGGGCGCGGGGAGGCCGCCGCCGATTGCTTGCCATCCGCGGGCTTGTCTCGCCCGCGGACAAACGACAGAAACTTCGCAGGCGCCTTCGCGCCGTCATCCCACCCCCAAGATGATCCAGCTCGTGATCACCCTCATCCTGGCGTTTTTCGCCTGGATTCTGATCTGGAGCATCGTGTCATTGGTCAAGACCAGCCGTCTCCGGGACGAGCTCGATGTCCTGGCGGCGACCGTGGACCAATTGCGCGACGAGCTTCGCCGCCTGCGCCAGATCCCCCCCCCGCCCGCGCCAGCGATTCCGCTCGCCCCGCCTGCTCCGGCTCCCGGGGAGGTGCCGTTGGCGGAGCCGCCGCCCATCCCGCTGGCCGCACTGCGGCCGGTCGCGCCGCCGGAGCCGGTCGAAGCGGTTCCCGCCCCCGCGCCTTCGGCGGAACCGGAGCCGGTGCCGCCCCTGGAGCCGCCGGCCGCCGCGGCCCCGCTCCCCGCCCCGGCGCCCGCGCCGGTCATCAACTGGGAGATGTTCATGGGGGTGAAACTCTTCGCCTGGATCGGCGGCCTCGCGCTCTTTCTCGCGGTCGCGTTCTTCGTCAAGTACTCGTTCGAGAACAACCTGATCCCGCCCGCGGTCCGCATGGCGCTGGGCTATCTCGTGGGCGCGGGCCTGCTGGCGGGCGGCGTGGTCCTCGCTCGGCGCCCGTACACGGTGACGGCCCACACGCTTTGCGCCACCGGCGTGGTCATCCTGTATGCGGTCACGTTCGCCTGCCGCGCGATTTACCATTTCGAGTTCTTCGGAGCGGTGCCGACGTTCCTGCTCATGGTGCTCATCACGGCGACGGCGTTCGTGGTCGCCGTGGCGCTCGAGGCGCAGGTGGTGGCGCTGCTCGGCATGCTCGGCGGCTTTCTCACGCCCGTGCTGCTGTCCACCGGGGTCGACAATCCGCTCGGTCTTTTCGGCTATATCGCCGTGCTGGATGTGGGCCTGCTCGCGGTGGCACTGCGTCGGCGCTGGCACCATCTCGCCGCCCTCGCGGCGCTCGGCACCGCGGCCATGCAGGCCGGATGGGTCGCCAAGTTCTTCGACCCGTCCAAGATCTACACGGCCCTCAATGTCTTTCTCGGCTTCAGCGTCCTGTTCCTGCTCGCGCTTCTGCCGGCGCGGCGTACCGGCCGCGCGAGCCGCTGGCTGGCCGGCGCCGCGGCGGGCGTCGCCTTTGTCGCGCTCGGTTTCGCGTTCTACCTGCTCGACTATCCCGCCGTCGCGCGGCAGCCGTGGCTGCTGTTCGCCTTCGTGTTCGGCGCCGACCTGTGCCTGGTGGTGCTTGCCGTGCTCGATGCGTCGCTCGCCCGGCTCCACCTGGCGGCCGGCACCGTCGCCTTCCTGCTGCTCGCCGCCTGGACCCTGGAATATGCCGGCAACGAACTGCTGTCCGCGGCGCTGGCGGCGAGCTTCGTCTTCGCCGTCCTGCACACGGCGTTTCCCCTCGTGCTCGCGCGGCTCCGGCCCGGCGCGGCTCCCGCGTGGTGGGGGCATCTTTTCCCGCCGGTGGCGCTGGTGCTGGTCCTGCTCGCCATCGCCCGGGTACCCGACGTGTCGTTTTTCGTCTGGCCGGTGGTGCTCGCCATCGATCTGGTGGCGATCGCCGTGGCGGTGCTGACTGGCGCGGTGCTGGCGGTGGCGGCGACGCTGATCCTCACGCTGATCGCCACCGGTCTCTGGATTGCCCGCGTGCCCCTGGAATTCGCGCCGGAATCCACCATGCTGCTGTTGATCGGCGGATTCGGCGTCGTGTTCTTTGCGGCCGGCGTCTGCGCGCTGCGGCGCCTCGGCCGGGCCCGCCCAGCGGCGGACCTGCCGTCCTGGTTGTCGGATTCCGGTGGCGCGGAATCGCTGCCCGCCCTCTCGGCCGTGCTGCCGTTTCTCCTCCTGGTGATGGTGGTTCTGCGGGTGCCGCTGGCCGGTCCGGGCCCGGTATTCGGCCTGGCGCTGCTGCTCGTCGCGCTGCTGCTCGGAATCGCCCGGATGCTCGGCCGCGGAATGATGGCTGCCGTGGCCCTGGGCTGCGTGGCGCTGCTGGAGTTCGTCTGGCTCGAGCGTCGGTTTGCCCCGGCCAACGCCGGCCCCACGCTCGGCTGGACCGTCGGCTTCTATGCGGTGTTCGTCCTCCTGCCGTTTGTCTTCCGCCGGAGTTTCGCCGGGCAGCTCGCCCCCTGGGTCGCATCCGCGCTGGCCGCGCCGATCCATTTCTACTTCGTGTACCAGATCGTCCACCGGGCGTGGCCGAACGGGTACATGGGCCTCATCCCGGCGCTGTTCGCCGTGCCGGCACTGGTCAGCCTGGTGACGGCGCTGCGCCTGCTGCCGGCGGACGCCCCGCGGCGCCTCGACGTCCTCGCATGGCTCGGGGGCGTCGCGCTGCTGTTCGTCACGCTGATCTTCCCGATCCAGTTCGAGCGCCAGTGGATCACGATCAGCTGGGCGCTGGAGGGCGCCGCGCTGCTCTGGCTGTTCCACCGCCTGCCGCATCCGGGGCTGCGCCTGGCGGGCGTCGGCCTGCTGGCCGTGGCCTTCGTGCGCCTCGCCTTCAATCCCGCCGTGCTTGCCTACCATCCCCGGGCGGCGACCCCGATCTTCAACTGGTACCTTTACGCGTACGGCCTCACGACCCTCGGCCTCGCGGCCGGGGCCCGGCTGCTGGCCCCGCCGCGGGAACGCGTGCTCGGAGCCAACGCCCCGGCCATCCTGTACACGCTGGCCGGCGTGCTCGCCTTCCTGCTCCTCAACATCGAGATTGCCGATTACTACCAGCGGCCCGGCGAAGGGCTCACGTTCCAGTTCTCCGGCAACTTCGCGCGTGACATGACCTACACCGTCGCCTGGGCCCTGTTCGCCTTCGGCCTGCTCGTGCTCGGCATCGCGCGTCGCGTCCGCCTCACCCGCCACGCGGCCCTCGGCCTGCTGAGCGTCACGCTGCTCAAGCTCTTCCTGCACGACCTGGCCTCGCTGGACCAGCTCTACCGGATCATCGCGTTCCTGGTCGTCGCGGTCGTGGCCATCCTCGCCTCGTTTCTCTACCAACGCTTCCTGTCGTCCGAGCCCAAACGCTGACATGCGCCCGTTCGCCTTCCGCAGTCTCCTGCTTCTCGCCGCCTTCGCCCCCGCCCTGCGGGCGGAGCCCTTCGCCGCGCCGGACTGGCGGCTGCGCGCGCGTGTGACCGTCACCCAGGCTGGCCCCGTCCGGCTGCCGCTGTCCGTCGAAATCCTCGACGCCACCCGGCCGGATTTCACCGACCTGCGCCTCGTCGATCCGCGCGGACGCGAGGTTCCCCTGATCGTGGAGCAGACCCGGCCCGCCCAGCCGGTCGTGCGCGCCCCGAAATCGCTGTCCAGCCGCGTGGAGGATGCCGCCACGGTCTTCGAACTCGAAACCGGCGTCGACGATCCCATCACCGCCCTGCAGATCGACGCGGGCGGGCAGCGGTTCCTGACGCGGGCGCTGGTCGAGTCCTCGCACGACGGCGCGACCTGGCAGTTGCTCGGGCGCAACCTGCCGGTCTATGACCGGGGCGGTCCGTTGCGCGCGCTCGAGCTCCCGATTCCCGCCGGCGTGTATCCGCGGCTCCGGGTCGCACTCGAACGGCTGGGCGGCGCGCATGTGGTGCTCCGGAACATCCTGCTCGTCTCGCAGCGCACGCCCACCGAGCCCGCGGAAACCCTCGCGGTCCGCGTGGCCTCCCGGGAGGAATCGTCCGACGAAACCCGCCTCACGCTGGCCCTGCCGGCCGCCCATCTCTTCCTCGCCGCGCTCGAACTCCGCACGCCGGAGCGGGTGTTTGACCGGCGCGTGCGCCTGGTGCGGCGCATCTACGAGAACGACGTCATCCGCGAGGAGACGTTCGCGGGCGGCACGCTGGTCCGTACCGACGCCCCGGAGCGGCCGGAGTCCGGGCCCCTCCGGCTGACCCTCGAGGCCCAGGTTCCGGAGCGTGAACTCACGCTGGTCATCGAGAACGGCGACAGCCCGCCGCTCGCCATCGACGCCGTCGCGGCGCTCCGCCGCCCGGCGTTCGCCCTGTTCGACGCGCCCGCGGCCGCGACTTTCGCGTTGTACACCGGGAACAGCCAGGCCGCGGCGCCGCGCTATGACGTCGGCTCCCTGGCCTCGGGACCAGCCGGATTCCAGCCCGCGCTCGCGACGCCGGGTCCGCTGGAGCCCAACCCCGATTTTCGTCCGCGCGAAACCCTGCCGGAGATTCCGGCCCTCGGCGCCCCGCTGGACGTGACGGACTGGGGCTTTCGCCGTCCGGTGCGGGTCGCCGCCCCGGGCATTCAACAGCTCGAGCTCGATCCCCCGGTGCTGTCCCGCGCGCAACGCGGGCTGGCCGACCTGCGTCTCCTCGGCGCCGGCCGGCAGGTGCCGTTTGTGGTCGAACACACCAGCCTGACCCGGTCGCTCACGATCAGCCCGGCGCTGGAGCCCGATGCGTCCCAACCCCGGCTCAGCCGGTGGCGCCTCACCCTCCCCTATCCCCGCCTGCCGCTGACCCGCATGACCGCGGTGGTGGCGACGCCCCTGTTTCAGCGCGACCTCCGCGTGTTCGAGAACATCGAGGACGACCGCGGTTACCGCGCGCAGCGCTGGCTCGGGCACGCGACGTGGAGCCAGACGCCCGGCCGCTCCTCCTCCACGTTTGCCGTGGCGCTGGATCAGCCGCCCGCAACCGACACGGTGTGGCTCGAGACCGACAACGGCGACAATCCGCCCATCAGCCTGACCGGCGTCCGGGTTCAGTACGACGTCACCCGCCTCCTCTTCAAGGCCGGACCCGACACGCCCGTGTTCCTGTATTATGGCAACGCCCAATCCGCGGCGCCGCGTTACGATCTGAGCCTCGTCGGGGCGCAACTGCTCGCGGCCGAAAAAATTGTCCCCACGCTGGGCGCGGAGGAGAGAATGACGGGCAGCTCGTTCGCCCAGACCCTGGCACTGGCCGGCAAGAGCGGCTGGCTGTTCTGGGGCATGCTGGGGCTCGTGGTGGCGGTGCTGCTGGCCGTGATCGCGCGCCTGCTGCCCAAAACGCCGGCGCCCGATCATCCGGCCGACCCGCCCCGACCGCAAGGGTGAGGCAAAGCCGTCGGGTCCGGTCGTCCCGCCTGGCGCCCGCCAGCGACCCGGGATGCCTCAGTGACCCGGTGGCGGGGCCGGCGCCGGCGTCCCGGCCGGGCCGGAGGCCGGCGGGTTGGGCGGCAGCAGGCTGAGCATGCGCGCCAGGTTTCGCCGGGCCGCCTCATAGTCCGGTCGGAGCCGCACGGCCGCCGCGTATTCACGGATGGCGTCGCCAATCCTTCCGGCCTGGTAGTAGGCGTTGCCGAGGTTGTTGTGCCCCTCGGCGTAGTCCGGCTTGAGGCGAACCGCGGCCTCGAACTGCTCCCGGGCCGCGTCGATGCGCCCGCTCTTCAGCAGCGCGCTGCCGAGGTTGTTGCGGGCCTCCACGAAATCCGGCGCGACGCGCAGGGCCGCCTCGTAGTGTCCGATCGCCTCCGCGACCCGTCCCGCCTCCAGCAGGGTGTTGGCGAGGTTGTAATGCGCCTGGGCATAATCGGGCTTGAGCCGCAGGGCCGCCTCGTACTGCGCGACCGCCTCGGATGCGTGGCCGGTCCGGGCCAGCGCGATGCCGAGATTGTAATGCGTCGCCGCGTCCTCCGGCGCATTTTTCAGCGCCGCCAGGTAGTGGGCGACGGCCGCGTGCGGGTCGCCGGCGCCGAGCAGGGCGTTGCCGAGGTTGTTCTCCGCGTAGGCGTAGCCGGGCTTGAGCTCCAGCGCCGTCTGGCATTCCGCGATCGCCTCGGAGAACCGTCCCGCCTGCACCAGGGCGTTGCCGAGATCGCTGTGCGCCTCCGCAGACGCCGGCTTGAATCGCAGCGCCTGCTCATACTGCGCGATGGCCTCCGCGACGCGGCCAGCCTCGATCAACCGGTTGCCCAGCCGGCAACGCTGGGCTGCAAAGCGGTCCGCCGCGCCCAGCAGGTTGAAACCGACCGAGGCCGCCAGCAGCAGGCCCCCGGCGATCCGCCACGCACGCCGCGCGCCCGGCCGGCCGGCCAACGCCCGCTCGATGCCCAGCGACCCGACCACCGCCAGCAGCATCAGCTCGGGCAGAAACTCCACCTCGTAGCGGCTGCACGTGCCGTAGAACAGGCACAAGAGCGCGGCGCTGGTCGCGAAGCCCAGCGCTACCGCGCCGAGGAAGCCAGCCAGCGGCACGCGGGCCTCCGCCGGCCGTCCGCGCCAGGCGAGCGGGGCTGCCGCTGCCAGCCACAGCAGCGGGATGTTGGTCAGCGCGCCGTAGGGATCCTCGATCGGGAAATGTCCCGCCGGCAACGCCGGGGTCGCGATCGTTCCCACAAACGGGAAATGCGCGGTCCGCCATGCCGGCTCCAAAAAATAGACGCAGACATTGAACCACAGATACCGCAGGCTGAAATGCTGGGCGAGATCCTGGCGGTCGCCCGCCAGCTGGTAACGCTCGCCAAACTCAAACGGGCTGCCAAAACGCAGCGCGTTGTAGACCATCAGGGCCAGCCCGCACAGCACGAGCGGACCCAGGGCGGCCGCCACCAGGCGCCACGGCGGCCCGCGGGAGTTCGCCGGCATCCGGCGCCACGCCAGCCCGACGGGAATCGCGAGCATCGCCGTGCCGAACAACAGCGACGGGCGCGCTCCGACCGCCAGGCCGAGGGCCAGGCTCGCGGCAGCCAGCCACCACGGCCGGCGCCCGGCATCGTGCAGGGCCAGCCACACCGCGCCCAGGGCCAGCATCGAAAAGGCATAGCCGCAGCTGACCGCCACCTCCCAGAATTCAGCCCGTTGCAGCATGATGGGCACGCCCGCGGCCCACCCCAGAGCCAGCAGGCCAGCGGCGACAAAGCCGGCGCCCACCTCCGGGAAATAGCGCCGCCACACCGCGCCCAACACGCCCGCGCCGGCGAGAAAGCCCACGGCGCAGAAGATCGCGACCGCGAAGCGGTGAAACAGGTAATGGCCGGTGAGCGCCGCCCACGGCCAGAACAAGACCACGGCCGGCGTGACCCCAAAGTAGAGGTACAGCCGGCCCCGGTAGTAGCTCATGTCGTGCAGCCCGTCCCCGAGCCGGTAGCGCTCGTTGGCCGCCGGATCGTACGGGTCGGCCAGCGCGGCGAGGCCCGGCGGCGGGGTCTTGTTCAGGCTCAGCTGGCCGCGCTGAAATCCTTCAACGAGGAGATTGTAGTGCACGTCCGCCGCCGCCGATCCGCTCAGCTCGGTCACACTTCTCCCCGCCATCCAGAAGTACGACCCCACGACCAGCCCACACGCCAACCCCACGGCCGTCATCGGGCCGGCGGATCGAAAAACGTCCCGGGACATGGTCTTGATCACGGAGACCCTAAGGGCCGGAGACAATGACTCAAGGGCAAGCGACGGGTTCCCCCAATCGGGGCGCCCGGCGGCCCGCGCCCGGTCGCACCGGGCGCCGGCCATTCCCTCCGGTCAACGCGGCAACCGGACCCGCCCGGCCGGAGGCCGGCTCAGGAGCCGGGCAACTTGATCGTCACCGCCGGCGTCGTCTCGTCCTTCTTTTCCGCGGGCGGCGCCGCGGCCGCCGCAACCGGCATGCGGGCGCGAAGCGCCAGCGCGCGCTGCGCCCAGATGCTCGTGGCGTCGGTCTGCAGGATCAGGTCGGTGAATTTCAGGGCCTCGTCGGAATTTCCCCCCGCGATGGCCAGCGACGCCAGGTGGTAGGCCGCCTCGCTGCGCACGGCGGCCAGCTGCCCGCTGTCCTCCGCGAGCCGCCGGAGGATGGCGGAGCCCTCCGCCGTCTTGCCGGCCGTGATCAGGCAGATGCCCTGGCCGAGCTGGGCGCGGGCGGCAAACGGCGTGCCGGCCAGCACGCCGGCGGCGTCCTCGTACAGGCTCTGCGCCTCGTCGAACCGCGACCCGGCATAGGCCGCGTCGGCGAGCTGGAGATAGGCGGCGCCCGCCAGCGGGTGGCGGTCATGGTCGCGCGCGAAGGCGCGCAGCTTGTCCGGCGTGGTGGCGGCCGCGTAATCCGCCTCGATCCCGGCCTCGCGCCGCGCCGTCAGCTGCTCGTATCCGCCCCGTGCGAGGATCGCGAGGATCACGGCCGCACAGCCGGTGTAGATGATGTTGCGGTTCTTCTCCCAAAAGCTCTGCAGGTGCTCCGCGGTCGGAAGCTCCAGCGCGCTCGGCTTGGCCGGGGCCGCCGGTTGGGGGGTGCTGGCGGGCGCTTTTTCGGGCGAAGGATTGCTCATGGAAACCCGGCAATATGGGAAGCGGTTCCGGCTGCCACAAGGCAAATTCCCGGCCCGCCGGCCGTTTCCGGACGGGCTGCGCCAATCCCGCGGCGCCACCGCCGGCGCCGCGCGGGTTCAGTCGAACACCACGGTCTTGCGCCCGTAGACCAGCACCCGGTTCTCCAGGTGCCAGCGCACGGCCTGGGCCAGCACGAGCTTCTCCAGGTCCCGGCCCTTGCGGATGAGATCCTCCACGCTGTGGCGGTGGGTCACCCGCGCCACGTCCTGCTGGATGATGGGACCGTCGTCCAGCACGGCCGTGGCGTAGTGCGCGGTGGCGCCGATCAGCTTCACCCCGCGTTCGTGCGCCTGGTGGTACGGGCGACCCCCGGCGAAGGCGGGCAGGAAGGAGTGGTGGATGTTGATCACCGGGCGGCCGAACCGCTCCAGGAACCCCGGCGACAGCACCTGCATGTAGCGGGCGAGGACGGCGAACTCGACCCCGACCGCGCGCAGGATCCGCAGCTGGCGCGCCTCCGCCGCCGCCTTGGTCCGAGCGGTGACCGGGACCAGGTGGAACGGCAGGCCGTAGTGCCGCGCCGCGGCGCCCAGGTCGGGGTGGTTGGAAACCACGCAGGCGAAATCCCCCGCGAATTCCCCGGCCCGCCAGCGCAGGATCAGGTCGTGGAAGCAATGGTCGGCCCGCGACACGAACAGCGCGCCCTTCGGCCGGTGCGCCGACGACGCCACGCGCACGGTCATGCCGAGGTCCGCGGCGAAGGCGGTGAACGCCGCGGCCTCCGCCTCCGACGCGGCGGCGAAGGAGGGCCGGCTTTCCGAGGGCCGGGCAAAGGCGGGAACCCACTCGACGCGCTGGAAGAAGACCTCGCGCTCCATGTCGCGATGCTGGTCCGCGTGCAGGATGTTGCCCCCCCGGTCGAAGATCCAGCCGGCCACCCGCGCGACCAGCCCGGGCCGGTCGGGTCCGTAGAGCAGGGCGATCAGGGTGGCGGGCGGAGCCATGGCGGCGGGCGAGGGAGCGCGATCCCCGGTCTTAACCATGAACCGCGACGTTGCCCATGTATTTCTGCAGCGGGCGCACGCCGACGCGCTTCTGCCGCAGCGCCTTGATGCCGTTCACCGCCGCGTAGGCGCCGGTGATCGTCGTCATGATGCAGATGTTGTGGGCGTACGCCGCCTGGCGGATCCGGTTCTCGTCCTTGCGCGGCGTCATGCCCGACGGCGTGTTGAAGATCATCTGGATCTGGCCGTTCTTGATCATGTCGATCACGTTCGGCCGGCCCTCGTCGATCTTGGCCAGCACCTGCACGTTCACGCCGTTCTCCCGGAGGCTCTGCGCGGTGCCGCGGGTGGAGTACACCGTGAAGCCCAGCGCGCCGAGCTGCCGGCCGAGGTCGATCGCGCGGGGCTTGTCGGCGTCCTTCACGCTGAGAAAGACGTTGCCGGCCAGCGGCAGGCCCGGCTTGACGGCCGCCTGGGTCTTGGCGAACGCGATCCCGAGATCGTCGTCCAGCCCCATGACCTCGCCGGTGGACCGCATCTCCGGGCCCAGGGTGATCGTGGCGCCGGGGAAGCGGACAAAGGGGAACACCGCCTCCTTCACGCACCAGTGCCGCGGGGTGATCTCGCGGGTGAAACCCAGGTCGCGCAGCTTGACGCCGGTCATGACCTTGGCCGCGAGCTTCGCCAGCGGCACGCCGATGGCCTTGGCCACGAACGGCACGGTCCGCGACGCACGCGGGTTCACCTCGAGCACGTAGAGCTCGCCCTCCTTGATCGCGAACTGGACGTTCATCAGGCCGACCACGTGGAGCGCCCGCGCCAGCGCGTACGTGGCGTCGCGCACCGTGGCGAGCATCGCGGGGCTGAGCGTGTGGGGCGGCAGGACCATCGCGGCGTCGCCCGAGTGCACGCCGGCGTACTCGATGTGCTCCAGCATCCCGCCGATGACGGTGACCTCGCCGTCGCTGATGCAGTCGACGTCCAGCTCGATCGCATCCTCGATGAACTTGTCGATCAGCACGGGCTTGCCCGGCATGGCGTCGAACGCCTGGCGGACGACCGCCCGCATCTCCGCCTCGCTGTAGACGATGAACATGCCGCGGCCGCCGAGCACGAACGAGGGGCGCAGCAGCACGGGGAAGCCCACCTCGTGCGCGAAACGCCCGGCCTCCTCCTCGGTCAGCGCCGTGCGGTTGGCGGGCTGCTGGAGCTGGAGGCGGTGGAGGATGGCGGCGAAGAGCTTCCGGTCCTCGGCCACCTCGATGTCCTCCGGAGAGGTGCCGATGATGTTGACGCCATTCTGCTTGAGCGCGACGGCGAGGTTGAGCGGGGTCTGCCCGCCGAACTGCACGATCACCCCCTCGCACCCCTCCTGCCGGTAGATCTCCAGCACGTCCTCGAGCGTGAGCGGCTCGAAATAGAGCCGGTCGCTCGTGTCGTAGTCGGTCGAGACGGTCTCGGGGTTGGAGTTCACCATCACCGTCTCGAAGCCGATCTCGCGCAGGGCGAACGACGCGTGCACGCAGCAGTAATCGAACTCGATGCCCTGGCCGATGCGGTTGGGCCCGCCGCCCAGGATCATGATCTTGCGCCGCGTCGACGGGATGATCTCGTTCTCATCCCCGTAGGACGAATAATAGTAGGGAGTGAAGGCCTCGAACTCGGCCGCGCAGGTGTCGACCAGCCGGTAGGTCGTGCGGATGCCGGCCGCCTGCCGGTGGGCGCGCACCGCCCCCGCGTCCGCGCCGAGCAGATGGGCCAGCTGCACATCCGAGAAGCCGGCCTCCTTCGCCTGCCGGAGCCGGTCCGCGTCCAGCGTGGCCAGGGTGTGCTTCCGCAGCTCCTCCTCCATCTCGTGGAGTTCCCGAAACTGGTGCAGGAACCACGGGTCGATCTTCGTGAGGTCGAAGATCTGCTCGACCGTGTAGCCCGCCCGGAACGCGTGGCGGAGGAAGAAGACCCGCTCGGCGTTGGGCGTGCCCAGCTTTTGTTTGATGACCTTGTCCTCCGGCCGCTCGTCGCCGCCGTATTTGCCGCCGCCCCCCACGCCGTACGCGCCGATTTCCAGCGAACGCAGCGCCTTCTGGATCGATTCCTTGAACGTGCGGCCGATGGCCATGGCCTCGCCGACGGATTTCATCGACGAGGTGAGCGTCGGGTCCGCGTCCGGGAACTTCTCAAAGGTGAAGCGCGGCACCTTGGTGACGATGTAGTCGATCGTCGGCTCGAAGCTCGCGGGGGTGAGGCGGGTGATGTCGTTCTTCAGCTCGTCCAGGGCGTAGCCCACGGCCAGCTTGGCGGCGATCTTGGCGATCGGGAAACCGGTCGCCTTCGAGGCCAGCGCCGACGACCGCGACACGCGCGGATTCATCTCGATCACGACCATGCGCCCGGTCTGGGGATTGACGGCGAACTGGATGTTCGATCCGCCGGTCTCCACGCCGATCTCGCGGATGACCGCGAACGACGCGTCGCGCATGATCTGGTATTCCTTGTCGGTCAGGGTCAGCGCGGGAGCCACGGTGATCGAGTCGCCGGTGTGCACGCCCATCGGATCGAAGTTCTCGATCGAACAGATGACCACGCACT
>JBAIXJ010000765.1:0-3060 GCA_037916645.1 Opitutales bacterium
CCAGCCGATGGCATTTCAACCGGCGATCGCGGCCGACTTCGCGGCCGCGGGTGAACGCCTTCCTTGCCCACATGAGGCAACTGAGGGAACAGAGAGGGCCGATCTTCTCTTAAGCCACAAAGAGGCGCATAACGCACAAGCAGGAGAGCGCGACGGCCGAAACCGCACGTCACGAGTTCCTTTCACCACGGATATCGCGGATGCCGCGGATGAGCCTCAATCCATCCGCGCCATCGGCGTAATCCGCGGTGCCCGCACGACCGGGTCAGGCCCCCCTCTTCTCGCCTCGACTGTCACCGCGTCACCTTGACGACGTAGTAGAGGAACGTCCCGGTGACCGCGGTGAACTGGTGCGGCACGCCGCTGGGGATCACGATGACATCGCCCTTGGTCAAGGAGTGCGGCACGCCCCCGGAGATCTCCCTGGCCCGGATTTCGCCCGGCGCCGTCGGTTTCGGATCCACCGCGGTTCCGCCGGTGACAAACGTCGCGGACCCGTCCAGCACGTAGAAGATGTCCGTGTCGGTCGCATGGATCTCGACCTCGCCCGGGGCGACCCGGTGTCCGGCGAGGACCTTGAAGCTGCTGTTGGCGAGCACCGTCTGCCCCTTCGCGAAGGCTTCGTCGACCTTCGCGTGATCGATCAGCAGCACGTCGGCCGGCGGCGGCTCGGCCGCGGTCGCGACGGGGAGGAAGCCAACGGTGAGCAGGGCAAACAGGGCGGTGGTTTTCATGGTTGGAATCTGGGAACCGTAGAGATCTGCCACCGACGGACCGGCGTCAAAACAGAATCCCCGGCCGGTCATTGCCCCGCCGGCGGCAGATTCCCGCTGACGTACTTAGGATCGGCGGCCGGAACCGCGCGGCCCTTGGCGGAGAGCAGCGGCAGAAATGGACTGTCGGGAAACGCCTTCAATCCGGACACGACCGTCGCGGCGACGAGATCCGCGCCCGGCAGATAGGTGTGGTTGTGATCGCTGTAGAGAGCGTTGACCGCCTCGCGGCCCATCGCCTCATATCGGTCGGCGCAGAGGTTGGTCAGGTCCAGCACCGGCAGATGCAGTCTGGCACCGAGTTCCCTCGTCCACGCCGTGTATTTGCCCTCGGCCGTGCCACGCTCGATCCGGTCCGCCTTGGGATCGTAATCCGCCGGCAGCGGTCCGAGGGGCGTGCCGTCACGGAACTTCACCCTGGGGTTCGTCCAGATGTTGCGCACGGTGACCGTCAGCAGGACCACGTGGGCGCCCCGGGTCCGGGCGCCGTCGGCCATCGCGCTCATGTACCAGCCGTAGGTGTGGGCCGTTTCCACCGTGCCGTCGGGCCGCGGCAGAGCCACGGTCTCTTCGCCGAGGCCGGGAATGGAGCCGCGGGCCCGGTACGACGCCGGCGGGCCGCCGTCGTTGATGCCGAACACCAGCAGGACGTAGTCGCCGGGCCGGATCAGCGGCTCCACGCGGGGCCAGTCGTTGGCGTTGGTGAAATAGGTGCGGCTCGACTGGCCGGCGTGGGCGACGTTTTGGACCGTCACCCGCGCCGGGTCAAAGTAGTCCGCCAGCGGCGTGCCCCACCCCGCCACCGGCTCGCCGCTGTGGTCCCGGCCCGAATTGCGGGCGGTGGAATCGCCGAGGACCCAGAGGTTGGGGATCGCCGGGGATGCGGAGAACCCAAGGACGGGAAGAAGGAGGGGGAATAGGAGAATGAGAGAATGGGAGAATGAGGCGGGAGCTTTCACGGCAGGGCCAATCTTCGAGAGACGCACCGGATCAGCGGTCGATGTAGCGCAGGTTCGCCGGCGTGTACCGGTCCCCGACGACCTCGCCGGGCGGCATCGCCGCCTCCAGTTCCGCCACTTCGGCCGGCGTCAGTTGGAGGGCCGCGGCCGCCGCGTTCTCTTCGAGGTATGTCCGGCGCTTCGTGCCCGGAATCGGCACGATGTCGTCGCCCTTCGCCAGCACCCAGGCGAGCGCGAGCTGGCCGGGGGTCACGCGCCGGCGCCGCGCGATCTCCTGCAGGCGCCGCACGAGCACGAGGTTCCCCGCCATGGCCTCGGGCGTGAACCGGGGATACCGCTGCGCCCGCGCATCCTGCGCGCCGAGGTCGGCGGGCTGGGTGATCGTGCCGGTCAGGAAGCCGCGCCCCAGCGGGCTGTACGGCACGAAGCCGATGCCCAGTTCGCGCACGACCGGAAGGATCGCGGCCTCCACGTGCCGCTCCCAGAGCGAATACTCGGTCTGCAGCGCGGTGATCGGGTGAATCTGGTGCGCCCGCCGGATCGTCGCCGGCGAAGCCTCGGACAGGCCCAGAAACCGCACCTTGCCCGCGCGCACCAGCTCCGCCATCGCGCCGACCGTGTCCTCGATCGGCGTCTGCGGGTCCACGCGGTGCTGGTAATAGAGGTCGATGTGGTCCACGCCCAGCCGCCGCAGCGAGGCGTCGCACGCCGCGCGCACGTACTCCGGACGGCCGCTGACCGACCAGTGCGTCGGGTCCTCCTTGCGCCGAACGTTGGCGAACTTGGTCGCCAGGAAGACTTCGTCCCGCCGGCCGCGGATCGTCCGGCCGATCAGCTCCTCGTTGTCGCCGATGCCGTAGGTGTCCGCCGTGTCGAGGAATGTGACGCCCAGGTCCAGCGCCCGCAGGATCGTGGCCGCCGACTCGGCGTCGTTCCGTTCGCCGTAGAACTCGCTCATCCCCATGCACCCCAGTCCGAGGCGCGACACGACCGCCCCCTGCGAACCCAGCCTGACTTTGCGCATGCTCATACGGATCGGAATGTAGCCGGCTTTGCGCCGAGACAAGCGGATCCCGGAGAATCCCCGTGGTTGTCTTCCACGAATGCACCAGAATCCTCGCGAACAGGATCGGGGCACTCAGGAGGAGCTTCCGACATTTCGCAGGGAAACTCGTTGGCCTGATTCGTGCCCATTCGTGGCAGGAGAAGACGCTCCGGCGGACGCCCGATCGCCGGCTGCCGCCCGCGGCTTCAGGTCATTTTCACTCCCGGGAAAAGATATCGACCTGCAGGGGGTCGTGCGCCAAAAAGCCGCCATGACGATCCAG
>JBAIXJ010000766.1:0-4556 GCA_037916645.1 Opitutales bacterium
AGCGTGTTTACGTCGAAAGGCTTGGTCAGATGAACCACCTGAACCGGCGGCGCAGATCCCCGTCGGCTGCGTTCTAGATTGTAGCCGCTCATAACGATCACCTTGAGGGCCGGATTCTCCGTCCGGAGCCGTTTGGCGAGGTCAAATCCGGTCAATCCTTCGGGCATGACCATGTCCGTGAGCAGCAGGTCCACCTTGCCGGCCCGGGCCGACCATAGCGCGATGGCTTCCTGACCGTTGCCGGCAACCAACACCTGATAACCGAGGCGCTGCAACACGCGCAAGGCCAGGCGCCGCACCGCTTGGTCGTCTTCCGTCAGAAGAATAGTCTCGTGGCCGCCCACCATGGTGGGGCTTTGCGTCTGTCGGCTGGTTGTCTCCCTGTCGGGTGTCGTCGCCGGCAGGACCACGCGGAACGTGGTTCCTTTTCCCACAGCGCTTTCGACTTCAATCCACCCGTCGTGCTGTTTGACGATCCCATAGACGGTGGCCAAGCCGAGCCCTGTGCCAGCGCCCGGCTCCTTGGTCGTGAAAAACGGCTCGAAGATCCGTTTTAAGGTGGCCTCATCCATGCCGCATCCCGTGTCGCGGACTGACAGGCAGATGAATCGGCCCGGGCGGGCGTCCAGCTGGGACTGAAGCTGGCCCGGCTCATACTCGACAACGCCGGTCGTCAGCGTGATGTGGCCGCCTTCGCGCATGGCGTCGCGGGCATTCACCGCCAGGTTCATCAGCACCTGCTCGAGCATCCCGCCGTCCGCGACGACCCATGCGCCCTCCGGCGCGGCATTGAAGTCGATGCTGATGTGCTCGCCGATCAGGCGCCGGAGCATCTTCAACAGATTCCCCACCAGGTCGTTCAGGTTGAGCAAATGCTTCTGCGCGATCTGGCGGCGGCTGAACATCAACAGTTGGCGCGTCAGGCTCGTCGCGCGGCCCGCGGCTTCCTCCAAGTCGCCCAAAGCGGCCTGGACGTCGGCCGGAACGGCCGGATCGCCCCGCAGAAGCTCCAGATGCATGAGAATCGCCGTCAGGATGTTGTTGAAGTCATGCGCGATCCCGCCGGCCAGCTGGCCGACGGCCTCCATCTTCTGCGCTTGGATCAGCTGGGACTGGAGCGCCTGGCGCTCTGCCTCCGCCCGCTTGCGTTCGGTGATGTCGCGGGTGATGCCGATTATCCCGACGGGGGTTCCGTTGTCCGCTTGGAGGAACATCGCGGCGACCTCCGCCCAGAAGAACGTGCCGTCCTTGCGCAACTCCTGCGACTCAAACGTGCGGATGGTGTTGGGGTCGAACCCGGGCGAGGCGGCCCGGCGGAGCTCCTCCGCGATCATGGCGGCCTTTTCCGCGGGCGTGGGCTTCAGGCTCGTCTCCGAAAAGCCAAGCTTCAGAAACTCCTCCGGGGTCCAGCCGCGGGTGCGCTCCACGGCGGAATTGACGTAGGTGTACCGACCCGACAGGTCCATCGTCCAGATCACATCGGGAACGCACCGGGCGATCCGGCGATAACGCTCCTCGCTTTCCTGCAAGGCCCGCGCCGCCCGCTTGCGCGCGGTGATGTCCTGCAGCGTGAACTGGAGCAGGCGGCGCGGGCCGGACTGAAAGCTCATCAGGTGCACCTCGGCATCCCAGATCTCCCCGTTGGCCCGCTGGTGGCGCCATTCGAAGACGACCGAGCCTTCCGCGATTGCCTGGTCGATATAGGCCCGGGCTTTCTCGGACGATGGGGTGCCGTCGCATTGCGTCGGGGCCGAGACGTCGAGGGGCGTTTTGCCCAGGGTTTCCTCGCGGGAGGCGAAGCGATAGATTCCCACTGCCGCGGGATTGCAGTCGACGTAGCGCCACGTGGCGGCGTCCATGACCACGATCGGAATGCGCGAGCTTTCGAACACCCGCCGGCGGAACGCCTCGCTTTCCTTCAAGGCAAGCTCTGTGTGCTTGCGATGCGTGATGTCGCGGACGATGGCTTGGATGCGGGGTGCGCCTTCGAGTTCGATCCGGTTCAGACTCACCTCGGCGTCGAAGGGCGTCCCGTCCAGCCGCCGGTGCTGCCACTCGAAAACCTGCGGCGCGCCGCGGAATGCGGCGGCGATCTTTTCCCGGGCGCTTTCGGCCGAGTCCCGGCCATCGGGCTGGCGCGGCGGGGAGAAATCGAGCGGGGAATGACCGAGGATGTCATCGCGGTGGCCGCCGAACATGGATTCGGTCTTGCGGTTGCAGGAAAGGAAGACCCGGTCGTCCATCAGGAAGATCGCGTCGTTGGCCGTCTCGAACAGGGTGCGGAAATTGAGTTCCGAGGCCTGGAGGAGATCCCGCTGCCGGCCCCGATCAGACTCGGCGATGGCGCGCTGCTGTTGTTCAACGGCCAGCAGGCGTTGGGAAAAGCTCGACTCCTCAACGGTGTCGTGCAGGCGACGGAGCACAAAACGTAGGCCCAACAACACGGCCGCCATGAAAAGCGCCATGACGGGCAGCACCTCGAGCCAAGCCGGCCACGCGTGGTAATCGAGGAATGGCTCCGGCCGTTGCCATGGCAGGACCGCCACGGGCAGGCGCCCGGAGGTCCAGGCCAAAGCCGCGCCGAGGAAGATCCCGGTGATCGCCCCCAGTCCGATCAAGGCCGCCCTCAGGCCGAAGAAGATGCCGAGCGTCGTCACCAGCAGGATGGCCGCGAGGGACATGTTGGGCTCGACGCCGCCTTCGAGCGCGGAGACCACGAAAAACAGCAACAGGACCGTCTCGGTCAGCGCGAAGCGGACGACGAACGGCAGTCCGCGGCAGACGGCGACGGCGGCCGCGAGCAGGGGAAGCACGCATACGATCCAGAACGAGGCGTGGTGAACGGCAAGGGCCAGCCGCCCCACGACCAGCAGGGCGACGACCACCACGCCACTCGCCAGCACCGTCCACGCAACAAGGTCGAGCAGCGCGTAGCAAACGTCGACCGGCACGAGTGCCCGGCGACCTTGCCAGCTGCGGTTGGGCCCAATCAGCCGATGCATGGGAATTCCGCGGTTAGGACGCGCACCGCAGCCGGAACTGCGAGCCGCCCGTCCGCGGGCGATCACTGCCGCGGGTAGATTCGAGGGTGCCGGGCGGGCGCTGGATTCTCGGCTTCATGTCCGGCCATCGGGTGCACTTCTCTGCCGTCGGGCGGCCGTCAGTGGCTTGGCCGGCCGCAGGTCGACCGTCGGTCTTGTTCCTAGGCGGCCGCCCTGACGATGTCGAGGCGGCTCTTGACCAGGGTATGAATCTCGCCGCCGGTGGGAACAATGGATTGCCCGGTTGCAGCGCCCGGGCCGGCACCTCGGCGCCGGTTGGCGCTCAGGCTTTCCGGAAGAACGACTTTTGGCCGTCGGGCGCGCCATCGGACGGGGCGTGCGGGCGCGCGCCGTTCGGCGCGCGCAGCAGCCGGACTGGCTTCCGAGGATTTTGCGGGGTCGGCGGGACCTCCGTGGCGGGCGGATTTGTTGCCGCTGCACCGACCAGGGCCTGCAGCTCATGTACCGCAGCCCGGAGAACCTCCGCCTGGGCCGTCATTTCCTCGGCAGACGACGCGCTTTCCTCGGCGCCGGCTGCGTTCTTCTGGGTCAAATCGTTGAGCTGGGCGACGGCGCCGTTGACCTGGTTGACCCCATTGCTCTGCTCAGCGGATGCGGTGGCAATCTCGACAATCAGGTTGTCGGCCTCGCGGATCTTGAGGCCGATCTCATCCAGGCCGGCGGCAACCTTGGCGCTGACCTCGACGCCGCGGGTGCTCTTGAGGATCGAATCCTCAATTAACGCGGCGGTCTCGCGGGCGGCTTGGGCGGAGCGCTGGGCCAGATTGCGGACCTCATCCGCGACCACCGCGAATCCCATCCCGGCCTCGCCGGCGCGGGCCGCCTCGACCGCGGCGTTCAGGGCGAGGATGTTGGTTTGGAAGGCGATCTCATCGATGGCCTTGACGATCTTGGCGATGTTGTCCGCCGAGGCCTTGATGTCGTTCATGGCGGTGCGCATCGTGCCGACGTCGGCCGCGCCGCGGTCGGCGGCAGCGCAGGCCGCCGCGACTTTCTGCTTGGCGACACCCGAGTTGTCCGCGTTGCGCTTCGCGACACTGGAGATCTCCTCGAGCGAGGCCCCGGTTTCTTCGAGGGAAGCGGCCTGTTGGCTGGCTCCGGTCGAAAGCCGGAGCCCCGATTCGCGCACCGTGGTGGCCGCCGCGGCCACGCGGTCGGAGGACTCCCGAAGATTGCCCGCCACGCGATTGACGGGCCGCAGGATGGAACGCTGGATGATCAGGTAAAGCGTGGCGCAGCCGAGCGTGATGACGACAACGGCCAGGAGGACATTGATATAGAGCTGCCGGCGAATCCGCGCCGTGTTCGCCGCCAGACGGCCGTCGAGCTGGTCGGCGGCGGAGGCGGACAGCCGGGTGAGTTGCTGGCGCACCTGCTCCGTCGCGGCGGTCAGGGCCTCGGCCTTGGACCGCGTGGCGTCGCGGATGGCGGCGTCAGAGTTGGTGGAGCCCTTGAAAACCTCGGCGCGCGCTTCATCGAGGCGAAGCAATTGAT
>JBAIXJ010000767.1:0-3117 GCA_037916645.1 Opitutales bacterium
TTCAACGCCATCACCGCCTGCAACGGGTGGAGGTTCGGCCCGCTGTCGCGGTTGGGCAGGTACTTGATGTAGAGCGCAAAGTCATCCTTGAGCTGGTCATTGGGGATCGAGGTGGTGATGCCGCGCCGTGCGATCACCGCGCCGCCGATGCCAAAGCCGGAGCTCGTCAGCGTCTTGGTCGTCGACTGCACCACGATGTCCGCGCCGTGGCAGATCGGGCGGAGCAGCGCCGGCGTCGCGACCGTGCTGTCGACGACGAGCGGCAGGTTGTGGCTGTGGGCCAGGTCCGCGACCGCGCGGATGTCGAAGAAGCCGAGGCCGGGATTCGACGGCAGCTCGCCGTAGAGGAAGCGCGTGTTGCCGTCGATCTTCGCGGCCCACGCGTCAATGTCGGTCGCGTCCTCGACCCAGCGGCACTCGATGTCGCGCTCCTGCTCCAGCCGCACCTTGAAGTGCTGGAATGTGCCGCCGTAGCACTGCGCGGTGGCGACAAAGTTGCGCGGCTCGCCGACGTGGCGCCGCGTGTGCACCAGGAACGGCTGCAGGGCGGACATGATCGCCGCCATGCCCGACGACGTCGAGCAGCAGGACGTTTCGCCGTCGAAGCCGTAGCCTTCGAGCAGCGCGAGGGTCCACTCGTAGTAGTACGTCGAGGGGTTCGCGATGCGCGAGTAGCACCAGGTCGGGATCAGATACGCCAGGGCCGCCGCCATCTCGTCGGCATCGCGGTAGGCCTGGGCGGAGCTCATGAACACCGGCTCGATGATCGCGCCCTGGTAGTCCTCGATCGCGTCCTCGACGGTGTAGAGGCCGTGGACCGCGATCGTGTCGAAGCGCCAGTGCTTGACGGTGTCGCGGATGTAGCGGCGGCGGCGCTCGAGGTAGGCGCGGTTCTTCTCGACGTAGCGCTGCATGCCGGGGGTGATGTCGGTTTCGAGGATCTCCGGCGACGGCGCGGCGGGCGGGGGCGATTGCGGGGCAACGTTGGTCATGTCCGCATTCTGTCCGATTCCGCGCTTCGAGTCCACCGGCAACGGGGAGGCGGACGTTTGGCCATCGGACGCTTCCCCTTGTGGGTCGGGGTTTATCCCCGACGCGACGGAGTAGTGGAGTCGGGCATCAAGCCCGACCTACAAGAACCGGCCCGCGGATTGTACGTTCGGCTACGGCAGCTCCTTGATCCGGATGCGGCGGTACTCCATCTGGCCGCGGTCTCCCTCCAGGCCGATCGGGCCGGTGGCCGGCACCGTCATCGCCTCCTCCAAAAGCTCCCCGTTGCAGGTGCAGTGCGCAATGTCGCCTGTGACGGTGATCTCGATCTCGTTCCAATCCTGCAGCCGGTAGCGGGTGAGTTGCTTGTACGGCCCGGCGAGGAGGTAATCCCGACACTGGAGCTGCGGTCCGCGGACATAGATCCCGCTGTCGGCGTTCGGCGTGGCGCGGAACTCTAGCCGGAGGACGAAATCCTTCGAAAACTCCCGCGTGGTCCAAAGCTGCTGAATGCGCCGGCCCTCCGAGGGCGTGGTGACGATGAGGCGGCCGGCCTTCGCGACAAACCGGCCGTCGGGGGTGGCGGTCCGGCCGTCGAAGTTGACCGCCTCGGTCACGATCGGCCACGGCGCGGCCTGCGGGTCCCGGGCCTGCCAGCGCTTGGCGGCCTCGATGTCGGCGGCCGAGGTCGGCCGAAAGCCCCAGCCGGTGAGGTCATGCCCGTTGAACAGGCTCACGAATCCCGGTTCGGGTGTGAAGGCGTCCGGCTCATTTTCGATGAATCCGAGCGTGGCGAAGAGCGGCCGCAACGCGGCGGCCCATTTCGCGTAGCCTGTCGCGTTTGGATGCAGCAGGTCCGGGAACTCCTCGATCTTGGCATCGCCGGCCGCGTCCGCGAAGAGCGTCCAGGTGTCGACCAGCGTCACGTGCGGATCGTTCTTCACCGCGTCGGCGTAGAGCCGGTTGATCTCCTGGATCGCGGCGGCCGGCCGGCGCATCTTCTCCGAACTCGGAAACACCCGGCAGAGGATGATGGGCATCCGCGGATCGGCCCGCTCCAGATCCGCCAGGATGAGCTTCAGGTTGGCCGCGATGGTCGCCGGGGCGGCGTGCTCCTCGAGGTCGTTGGTGCCGATCAGGAGGACGACGCCCGCGGGATGCAGCGCGAGCACGTCGTCCTGAAGCCGGATGAGCACGCCGCGGGTGGTGTCGCCGCTGATGCCCCGGTTGGCCACCTTCACGCCGGGGAAGTCTCCGCCCAGATTGTCGCCCCAGCCCTGCGTGATCGAGTCGCCCAGGAATACCAGCGCATGCTGGTCGGCCGCGACCTGCTGCGCCCAGGCGCTGCGGCGCTGCAGCCACAGTTTTTGGAACCAGTCGTAGCGCCGGATCGGGCCCGCGCCGGGGAGCCCGTCGTCGGTGGGCGGAATGCGCAGCGCCGAATCAGCGGGCGCCGGTTGGGCGGCGACCGTGGCGGCAAGGAGCAGAAGGGAGGCGAGGATGACGGTGCGGCGTTTCATGGCGGAGGGGGCATGCTGCCCGCGGAGTGGGCGCGAGGCAAGGCCGCGGCGGGACGGGTGGTTCCGGGCGATCCCGCGGGGGCTTCGGCGCCGACCGCTAGGTCGGGCGGCGCCAGATCACGCGTCCGTCGACGCGGACTTCCCGTACGCGGTGCAGGGGAATGCGGTGCCGCAACCCGTCGGCATCTGCGAGCTCAAATATCCCGCGCCGGGCCGGTGGAAAGCTCAGCCGCTGGAGCGGCACGCGGACGATCTCCTTCGTGAGGCGGTCAAAATAACCGAGCTCAACCTGGCCCGGCGCGAAACCAGGGTCCCACCGGATGCGGTTGAGCAGCTCGCGGATCGGGATCATGGCGGTCATCAGCGACGCGCGCCGATCGTCCTGACGGTCGATCGCCGGCCGGAGGAGGCGTCGGTCTCACCACCGCCGCACGAGGAACCACTCGTCGCATTCCAGATCATGCTTGATGAGGTAGGTATGGCCGTCGCCGGCCAGCACCTTGAAATAATCGGCGGCCGGCCACTCGGGATCGGTCCCCTTTTCAAACCATCGGTCGCTCACCTCGGCCACCTCGAGTCCGCGCTCCCCGATCCACAAACGCCGGGG
>JBAIXJ010000768.1:0-12765 GCA_037916645.1 Opitutales bacterium
ACCAGCGGGCCTTATGTCCGTGGCTTCGGTCTCCGGAGAGGTGACGGAGTGGTCTAACGTGCATGATTGGAAATCATGTGTACGGGTAACCGTACCGAGGGTTCGAATCCCTCCCTCTCCGCCAGCCGCCTAGGTTCTGCGGAGCAGAACCATGGCGAGGTGCCGCGCCGTAGGCTTGGCGAAGCGGGGGGGGCGGATGCGAATATCGCTGTGCAACGTGACCCGGATCCAGGTTGGAGGGAACCCGGGTCTCTGCCACAGAGTCACTCCTGGAATCATGTCCAGCATCCCCTATGTCCACGGCTACTCGCCGCGCGAGTCGACGCGCCTGTCCGACCAGGCGCAGACCCTGGCCGAAGTGCTTCACGACGACGAGGTCTACCCGCCCGGCGCACGGGTGCTCGAGGCCGGCTGCGGCACGGGCGCCCAGACCGTCCTTCTCGCCCGCAACAACCCGGCCGCCGAGATCCTGTCTGTGGATCGGGCGGCCGATTCCCTGGCCACGGCCCGGCGGGCGATCGCGGAGGCGGCCCTGGCGAACGTCCGCTTTGAGCAGGCCGACCTCCTGCGCCTGCCATATCCGGCTGGGAGATTTGACGCGGTCTTCGTGTGTTTTGTTCTCGAGCACATGGCGGATCCTCCAGCGGCGCTCGCCGAACTAAAACGCGTCCTGCGGCCCGGTGGGAGCATCACCGTCATCGAAGGCGATCACGGCTCGGCCTATTTTCATCCGGACAGCGCCCTGGCGCGGCGCGCGGTCCAATGTCTGGTCGACCTGCAAAAGGAGGTCGGCGGCGATGCATTGATCGGCCGCCGCCTCTATCCGGTGCTCCGGGCCGCGGGCTTTGCGGAGGTCACGGTGTCGCCGCGCGTGGTCTATGCGGACGCTTCGCGGCCGGAGCTTGTCGAGGGTTTCACCCGCAACACCTTCACCGCCATGGTGACCGGAGTCGGGCCCGAGGTGCTGCGCCGGGGCCTGATGAGTCCGCCCGAATGGCGGCAGGCCATCGCCGATCTCCAGCGGACGGCGGGCCCGGACGGTGTGTTCAACTACACGTTCTTCAAAGCGCGGGGCACCAAAGCCGCGTGAGCCGCGGACGCGACGCTCGGCGGGAGAAAATCTCACGCCGCCCTCGCAAAACGCCGCCCGGCTGTTCATCTTAGGTCCCCGTTCCCGCATGGTCGCACCCAAGTCCAGTTCCGCTCCGCCTCCCGCCGCCGCCGAATTCGATCTCGGCCTGGTGAAGAAATACAACGTACCGGGGCCACGCTACACCTCCTACCCCACGGCGCCCCAGTTCACCGACGCCACCCCCTACGACACGCTGGTGGAGGCGATCCGGCGCGACAACCGCGACGCCGCGCGGCCGCTCTCGCTCTATTTCCATCTCCCGTTCTGCGAAACCCTGTGCTGGTTCTGCGGCTGCACCACCGTCATCACCCTACGCCGCGACGCCGCCTCGGAATACCTGGACTATCTCGACAAGGAACTGGCCCTGCTCCAGCCGCTGCTAAATCCGTCGCGCCGGGTCGAGCAGATGCACTTCGGCGGCGGCACGCCGACGTTTCTTCCCCCGGCCGTGATCCGGCGCCTCGGCGAGGCCATCCACTCCCGGTTTCAGTTTGCCGCGGACTCGGAGAACAGCGTGGAGGTCGACCCCCGCCGCATCACGCGCGACCACGTGCGCGCCTTTCGCGAACTCGGCTGCAACCGCGCCTCCATGGGCGTCCAGGACACGAACCCCGAGGTGCAGCTGGCCGTCCACCGCGTGCAGCCGATGGACGTCACCCGGCAGGCGTTCGACTGGATGCGCGAGGAAGGCTATCACTCGATCAGCCTCGACCTGATCTACGGGCTGCCGCACCAGACCGCGGATTCGTTTGCGCGCACCATCGACGAGGTGCTGACGCTGCGGCCGGACCGCCTTGCCGTGTTCAGCTATGCGCACGTCCCCTGGATCAAACCGTCGCAGCGCATCTTCGAAAAACAGGCCAACCTGCCGTCCACCGACGAGAAACTCCGGATGCTCGCCACCGCGGTGCGCAAGCTGACGGCCGCCGGCATGGTCTACATCGGCATGGATCATTTTGCGCGGGCGGACGACGAGCTGGCGGTGGCGCAGCGTGAGGGCACGCTGCAGCGCAACTTCCAGGGCTACAGCACGCACGCCGGCGCCTCGATCTACGGGTTCGGCATGTCGTCGATCTCGCAGACGGAGGACTCTTACCGCCAGAATCGCAAGGAGCTGCCCGACTATTACGCGGGGCTGGACGCAGGACGGCTGCCGCTGGAGCGCGGACTCATCCTCACCGCGGAGGACCGGCTGCGCCGGCAGGTGATCATGCGGATCATGTGCGACCGGCAGGTCAACTACGACGCCCTGTCGAAGCGCTTGGGCGTTGATTTCCGGTCCAAGTTCGCGCGGGAGATCGAATCGCTCGCCGACCTGGAGGCGGACGGCTTGATCCAGCGCGGCACCGACGGATTTGTCATCACCGGCATCGGCGCGCTGCTCATCCGCATCATCGCCATGCGCTTCGACGCCTACCTCGAGACGGGCCCGCGGCGTTTCTCGAAGACCGTCTGACGGGCCAGACCGGGCGCGAGACCGGCCGGCGGCGCCCCGGGTTGCGATTCCGTACTTGGCCCGCGCGGACCGGCCGGTTACCAATGCCGGTTCCGCCATGCCCTTTCGCATCAGCAAGACGTTCGAGATTGAAAGCGGTCACGTGCTGTCCAAGCACCCCGACAAGTGCCGGTTTCCGCATGGCCACAGCCGAACCGTGGAGGTTGTACTGGCGGCGGACCAGCTCGATGCCCACGACATGGTGTGCGATTTCTCCGTCCTCAAGACAGCGCTGGCGGCATTTCTGGAGCAATGGGACCACGCCTTGTGTCTCAACACCGCCGACCCCCATTTCGAATTCTACCGCGCGACCTACGGCGACCGCATCATTCCCTTCGATCGGACCGATCCCACCAGCGAAGTCATGGCGCGGACGATCTTCGAGGAACTGGGCCGGCAGCTTGCCGCGGTCCCCGCCATTCGCGCCGTGCGCCTGGAGCGGGTCCGCGTGACCGAGACCCGCACGACGTGGGCGGAATACTCCGCCTGAGCGGACGGGGTCGCGTCAGGGGATGCGCAGGGTCATGCCCGGGCGCACGGAGTTCTCGTTCTTCAGCTGATCGCGGTTGGCCTGCAGGATCTCCGGCCACCGGCCGCCGCTCCCATAGTAGCGCTGCGCGATCTTGTAGAGGGTCTCGCCCTGCGCGACCACGTGGGTGCGGCCGGCGGGCGGGCTCGCGGGCGCGGTGGCCGGCGCGCGTGCCGGCGTGGTCGGCCGCACCGCCGCCGGCGACGAGCCGAACGGGGGAATGCGCATCACCGCGGTCGGAGTAGCGCCGCCCGCCGGGCCCGGCCCGGCTGGACCGCGGCTGGCCGGTCCGCCTCCGCCCTGGTTCATGGCCGCAATCTGGTCCTTGAGCTGCTGGTTCTCGCGCTGAAGCTCGTCGATCTTCTCCATCAGCTCGAACCGGGCGGTCTGGTTCTCCAGGGGCTGGGCGGGCAGCAGCCGCGCGAACTCCCGCATCGCCGCGTCCTGCCGCTGGCGCACCAAGTCGGCCTGCCGCGAGTTGGGCGCCGCCTGGAGATAGCGGCGATAATGATAGATCGCCGAAATCGGATCCTTGAACTGTTGATACAGCAAGCCGGCCTCCAGATGCGACTCCGGCGCGTCGCCCCCGCGCCGGTCGACGACTTTTAGGAACGCCGCCAGCGCCTCCTGGGAGCGGCCCTCCTTCAGCAGCTGCTGCCCGCGGCGATATTGCGGGTCGTCCGTCTCCGCGCCCAACGACCCGCGGTCGCCGGGATCACAGCCGGCCCCCAGCAGCAGACCCAGCAGGCCGGCCAGCAGAAGGAAGTTCCGACACGGTTTCCGCATGAGACGACGGGAAAGGGATTGAACGCAGGATTTTGCGGGGTAAGTTCACCCCACGCAGTTTTCCAATACAAATCCTAAATGACTCCCGACGCCCAGTCCGCGGTCAGCCGAGGCCGCGAGTGCATCCGGATCGAGATGGAGGCGCTGCAGGCGACGGCAGAATCGCTCGACGCGTCGTTCGTCAAAGTGGTGGAGGCGGTGGAGGCGGTGCTCGCCGCCGGGCGCAAGCTCATCTTCAGCGGGGTGGGCAAATCGGCCCACATCGCGCAGAAGCTGGCCGGCACCTTCAACAGCACGGGCGTCACCTCGTGTTTTCTCGATGCCACCCAGGCGCTCCACGGCGACCTCGGCCTGTGCGCGCCGGGGGATCTCGCCGTGCTCCTGAGCAACAGCGGTCAGAGCGCGGAGATGCTGCGGCTGCTCGCCATACTGAAGCGCTTTGAAATCGGCACGGTGGCCCTGACCAGCAACCCGGACTCGGAAATCGCCCGCGACGCCGACCTGAGCCTGATCTACCACGTGCCCCGGGAAGCGTGCCCCCTGCGCCTCGCGCCGACGGCCAGCACGACGGCGGCCCTCGCCCTTGGCGACGCGCTGGCCATGGTGCTGCTGGAGCGCCGCGGCTTCACGCGGGACGATTTCGCGCGCCTCCATCCGGCGGGCAATCTCGGCACCGCGTTGCTGCTCAAGGTGCGCGACATCATGCGCACGGGCGACCGCCTGCCCGTGCTGCCGGAACAGCGGAGCGTGCAGGACGCGATCCTGGGCATGACCAAGGCCAAGGCCGGCTGCGTCGCCCTGATCAACGAGGGAACGGGCCTGCTCGCCGGCATCCTGACGGACGGCGATTTCCGCCGCCACGTGCTCAGCCATCCCGATTTTCTGTCGCAGCCGGTGAACCGCTTCATGACCCGCACCCCCAAGACCGTCCGCGACGACGCGTTGGCGGTCGATGCCCTCCGGGTCTTCGACCAGTACAAGATCGACGACCTGATCGTGGTGGATCAGGCCGGCCGGCCCGTCGGGATCGTCGACGTGCAGGACCTGCCGAAGATGAAGCTGCTGTGAGGGCCGGCCAGAAGCCGGCCTGCTTCCGAACCCCACCCAAGCGCACCTAATGCCGGGCCTCCGTCGAGCGGGGCCCGACGCGGCTTATAATGCCTCCTACCGCCCTTGATTCCGCTCGCCGCAGCTGCACGGCCCGCGGATGATCGGCGCGTCGCTCCTCCATCTCCGACTGCCATGCCCGTTCCACCCTTTCGTTACCAAGACCCGTTTCCGGTCGGCCCCGACGACACCCGGTACCGCCTGCTGACCAGCGAACTGGTCGCCACCACCGCGTTCGAGGGGCGCGAGATCCTCAAAGTCGATCCCGAGGCTCTGACCTACCTGGCCCGGCAGGCGATGCGCGACTGCTCGTTCCTGCTCCGCGAAAAACACCTCCGCCAGGTCGCCGCCATCCTCGACGACCCGGAAGCGTCCGACAACGATCGCTACGTCGCCCTGACGCTGCTGCGCAATGCCGAGATCTCGGCCGAGGGCATCCTGCCGTTCTGCCAGGACACCGGCACGGCGACGGTGATCGCCAAGAAAGGCCAGCAGGTGTGGACCGGAGCCAACGACGCGGAGTATCTGTCCAAGGGCATCTACCAGACCTACACCGAGGAGAACCTGCGTTATTCCCAGACGGTGCCCCTCACCATGTACGACGAGGTGAATTCGGGCACGAACCTCCCCGCCCAGATCGACCTCTACGCCGCGGAGGGCATGCACTACGATTTCCTCTTTGTCGCGAAGGGCGGCGGATCGGCCAACAAGACGTTCCTGTTTCAGGAAACCAAGGCGCTGCTCAACCCGAAGAATCTCGAGGCCTTCATCGCCGACAAGATGAAGTACCTCGGCACAGCCGCCTGCCCGCCCTACCATCTGGTCGTGGTGATCGGCGGCACCTCCGCCGAAGCCTGTCTGAAAACGGTCAAGCTGGCGTCGGCCAAATATCTGGATGGACTGCCGACTCGGGGCAACGAACTCGGCCAGGCGTTCCGTGACGTCGAGCTGGAGGCCCGGGTGCTCCAGGCCGCGCAGGCCTGCGGCATTGGCGCGCAGTTCGGGGGGCGGTATTTCGCGCTCGACGTGCGGATCATCCGCCTGCCGCGGCACGGCGCCTCCTGTCCGGTGGGCGTGGGCGTGTCGTGCTCCGCGGATCGCAACATCAAGGCCAGGATCGACCGCGACGGCCTCTGGCTCGAACAGCTCGAACCCGCGCCGGGGCGTTTCATCCCGGAGCGCTATCGGGTCATTCGCGAGGAGAACATCGTGTCCGTTGAACTGGACCGGCCGATGCCCGCGATCCTCGCCGAGCTCACCAAGCATCCGGTCACCACCCGCCTCTCCCTGAACGGGACCATCGTGGTCGCGCGGGACATTGCCCACGCCAAGCTCAAGGAGCGCATCGACGCCGGCCGGGGCCTGCCCGAGTATTTCACGCAGCACCCGGTCTACTACGCCGGTCCGGCCAAGACGCCGAAGGGCTACGCCTCGGGCTCTTTCGGCCCGACCACGGCGGGGCGCATGGACAGCTACGTCGATCTGTTCCAGTCGCTCGGCGGTTCCATGGTCATGATCGCCAAGGGCAACCGGTCGAAGCAGGTGACCGACTCGTGCAAGAAACACGGCGGATTCTACCTCGGGTCGATCGGCGGGCCCGCGGCCATCCTGGCCAAGGAGAACATCACCAAAGTCGAGGTGCTGGAGTATCCCGAACTCGGCATGGAGGCGGTCTGGAAGATCGAGGTGCGGGATTTCCCCGCCTTCATTCTGGTGGACGACAAGGGCAACGACTTCTTTGCCGGCGCCTGTGCGGTGGCCGCGACACCCAGAAAATAGCGCGGCCGGCGGCGCCGGGTCACGGGAGCCGCCTCACTCCCCCAGCGCCGTCACCACGACCGACCGCGTATGCGGAGCGCGGCGGTGTTCCCACAGGAAGATCCCCTGCCAGGTGCCAAGGAGCAGACGGCCGTCGGCAAATGGGATGTTTTCGCTGCTTCGGGTGAGGGCCATCTTGATGTGGCTGGGCATGTCGTCCGCTCCCTCGAGCGTGTGGGCGAAATGCTGGTCGTCCTCGGGAACGAGCCGGTCCAGCCAGGCCTCCAGGTCGCGTCGGGCCGTCGGATCGGCGTTTTCCATCAAGACCAGGCTGCAGCTCGTGTGCCGGCAGAAGACCGTGAGCACGCCGCGGCGCAGTCCGCTCCTTCGAAGGACGGTTTCGCACTCGCCCGTGATTTCATAGGTGCCCTGCCCATGGGTGGCGATGGAAAGTTCCTGGTGAATCACGGTCATGGCCGGCGGGAGGAGAAATCTGCTGGTGCTCCCGTGATGCTACAGGGGAAACGGCATGCGCGACAAGGGGCGAACCGCCAGGGCCAGCAATTCGCGCTCCGAATCGTCCCCGGCAATCCGGTTGATGTGCACGATGTGACAGGTGCGGCATTGATGCACGATCAGCCACTCGCCGTCCGCGCGGGCGTGGATGGCGATCGGCTCCATGCCCCCGCCGCAATCCGCGGCGCGATCGCCCGGCCGGTTGTCCAGGTGCACGCTCCAGAGGCACCAGGGACAATGGTTGCGGTGGCGCGTGCCCGGGGCGTCGGGCGGAAATTCGCCGCCACAGCGACGGCAACGAATGAACGCCGGCCGACGCGAGGGATGCACGCGACCGTCGAAATACTGGAAATCGGGCTGGGACATGGGGAGTGGAAAAACCACTCCGGCGGGATCAGGGGGATCGAAACGCCAACGCGGGTGCGCCGGCGGCAGGAACCGGGCAGATTTCATCCCCGGGCGGTTCGCGACAGGAGGGCCGGCGCGTGCGGCGCCGGAGTGCAGATTCACTTCCGCACGGGCCTCAGCCCCGGCGGGTCGCGCCACGCCCAGGGGGCGCGGCAAGGACCGATTCATGAATCGACATCATCCACGCGAAGTCGGTCCGCCCGCCGCCGGCGTGTCAACGTCGATTTCAGTCGCCGCGGGCTCCCTGTGCGCTGCCGCCCGGCTGGGTCATCGATCTTGGATCCAGCGCGCGATCGAGCGTCGCGGCGTTCAGCAGCCCGCGCTCCAGCACGATCTCCCGAAGGCTCCGGTTCTTCGCCAATGCCTCCTTGGCGACCGAGGCGGCGGCATCGTACCCGATGAAGGGATTGAGCGCGGTGACCAGCATGAGCGAGCGGCTCACCAGTTCCTCGCAGCGAACGGGGTCCGCCACCACGCCGGCAACGCATTGGCGGGCGAACACCCGGCTGCCGTTGGCGAGACAATGCACCGCTTCATGCAACGCATACGCGATCAGGGGCATGGTGACGTTGAGCTCGAAATGGCCGTCACGTCCGCACAGCGCGACCACGTTGCCCAGCCCCATGGCGTAGTTGGCCACCTGCACCAGCATCTCGCTCATGACGGGATTGACCTTGCCCGGCATGATGGAGGATCCCGGCTGCGTGGCGGGGAGGCGGATTTCCGCGAGTCCCGCGCGGGGACCGGAGCCCAGCAATCGGATGTCGTTGGCCACCTTGCTGAGGCTGGCCGCGATCGTGGTGAGCTGGCCGGCGGCCTCGACGCAATCGTCGCGCCCACCCTGCGCTTCAAAATGATTGGCCGCCTCACGGAAGGGGATGCCCGTGCGCTCCGCGAGCACCCGGCAGACCCGCGCCGGGAATTCCGGGTGGCAGTTGATCCCCGTTCCGACGGCGGTCCCGCCGATCGCCAGCTCCTCCAGCGCGGCCATGGCCTTCCGCGCCCGGCCCGCGCTCTTGCGCACCTGGGCCGCATAGCCGGAGAACTCCTGCCCCAGCGTGAGCGGCGTGGCGTCCATGAGATGGGTGCGGCCAATCTTCACAACGTCGCGAAATTCCGCCGCCTTGATTTCCAGTGCCGCGGCCAGTTCCTCCAGCGCCGGCACCAGCTCTTCCCTCAGGGCCACCGCCACGCTGACGTGCAGGGCGGCCGGAATGACGTCATTGGAGGACTGGCTCAGATTGACATCGTCATTCGGATGCAGCGGCTTTTTCGAACCGATCGGCTGTCCGGCCAGCTGACTCGCCCGGTTGGCGATGACCTCATTGAGGTTCATGTTCGACGAGGTCGCCGAGCCGGTCTGAAACACGTCGATCGGGAATTGGCCCGCCCAGCGGCCGGCGATCACTTCCTCGGCCACCTGTTGAATCAGCCGGCTCTTTTCGGGCTGCAGAAGGCCAAGCTCCTCGTTGGCGACCGCGCAGGCCGATTTCACCAATCCCAGCCCTCGGATGAAGGCCGGCGGCATCACGTGCCCGCTGATGGGGAAATTGAGCACCGCGCGCTGGGTCGAGGCACCGTAAAGGGCGTCATCGGGCACCGGCATTTCGCCCATGGAATCGCGTTCAATTCTCATCGTCAGGACCGGCTTCCCGCAGCCTACGTGAAGGCGCGGGAAAAGCAAAGCCCCGCGCGGGGGCGCGGGGCGGTGAATTCAGCGGTGCCGGGGAGCCCGCCAGGGACGACGTTCAGAACTTGATCGACAACTTGTCGCCCTCGGCCTCGAGACGACTCATCGAACGATCCCATCCGTCCTCCGCGAGGTAGCGCAACACGCTGCGCCGCGCGTGCTCCGGCGCGGCAGGTTCCGGCGCAAAGGCCTCGGCTGACCCAAGCGACGCCAGGAGCCGCGTCCGGCGCGGCTCGGTGACGGCGGCGGCCGTCGGCAGCATTTCCGCGCTGTGCTGGAGACGGGCCAACGGCATCGCGCGCTCCTCAAAACCCAGCGGCCGGGCAACCGAATCCACGAGATCAGGCTCAATGGGGGCAACGGTGGCCAGATTGACCGCAACCGAACGCGCCGCGGGCACGGTTTCATTCCGGCCGCCGTGATCATCAAGAACATCGTCCAGCCAGGACACCGGCGTCACCGCCGGGCGCGTCGCGCCCGCCGCATTTGCCGCCGCCAGCGCCGGGCCTTTTTCGACGGAAGTCGAAGCCGGCGCCTCGGCGGTCGGGGAGCGCACGGCCGCCACCGCCGGCCGGTCCTCATGGGTGCCGGTCTCGGCAACCGCGACAGGCAGGGTTCGCAGTTTTTCGCGCGGCGAATTCTCTCCCGCGGACGCATCTGCGCCGCCCCGCATCCAGGAATGATTGCGCGAGGCGAGGAAAGTGACCGCGAGAATCGCCGCAGCCCCCAACGGCAGCCCCAACCGGCCGAGCCGGCCGTAGACGGCGACCAGATTGCGCCACCACGATCTCTTCTCCACCAGCGCCGCGAGCTGTTTCTGTCGGAGAGTCCGCTCAAATTCAGTCCAGAACTCCGGTTCCGGGAGTTCACGGCGTTTCAGGCGCAAAAGATCCTCGACCGAGATCTTCGACGGCACCCTGGAATTTCTCTCCACCATGACCAGTTCAGCTAGCGCAGGTAGGCCTGCAATTCGGCTTGAAGCAGCTGCTTCGCGTAATGCAGCCGCGACCGCACCGTGCCCACCGAGCATCCCATGATTTCGGCGATCTCACCGTGGCTCAGGCCGTCGATCTCGAATAACGTGACCACCATCCGATGCTTGATAGACAGTTTTTGCAGAGCCTCGTTCAATTTTTCCTGAAGCTCTTTTACAAACGCCTCCCGGTCTGCACCCGTCTTATCCGTCAGCGCATCTATTACTTCGGACGATTTTCCCTCCTCCGACATTCGGTCGAAACTGAAGAACGAACGCAGCCGGTTCTTTCGCAAGTGCGTCAGGGTTGCGTTAACGCCGATCCGATAGAGCCACGTGAAGAATGATGATTGCCCCTGAAACCGATTGATGGACTGGAAGGCCTTGATGAAGGTGCCTTGGGTGAGGTCGGCGGCGTCCTCCCGGTTGGCGCAGAGGTTGTAGATGACGGAGTACACCCGTTCCCGGTACTTGAGGATGAGTCGGTCGAACGCCGCCACGTCGCCGGCCTGGACCTTCCTCACCACCTCCCAATCGGCGTCGGCCTCCTGCTGACGCTCAGGGGTTGCCACCAGCGTCTTGCTGATTGCCTTGGTGAGGCCCATGGCAGTCAAGAGAATCAGAACCGTCTGCCGGCGCAACCGGAATCTAGGCAACTGTCGCCGGCCGCAGCTCCTCGACCTGCTGGCGGAGCATCTCGGCCAGATCCTCCAGAAGCGCGGCGGGTGCCAAAGCCTTCCACGATGCCAGGGCCCTCCGGGCGGCCCCGAGCTCCGCCTGAATATCACCGGCCACCGCGGCAAAAACACCGTAGCCATCCATTTGCGCCCGGCGGTGCTCCAATTGCGGCCGCCGTCGATCCCGGATCTCGCGCCGCAGCCGGGTCCGCTCGCGCGCCGGCAGCTTCTCGAGCAGGACCAGCAGCGGCAGCGTCAATTTGCCCCCGGCGAGATCGGTGCCCAGGGTCTTGCCAATGCGTCTTTCCTCCCCGAAGAAATCGGCCAGATCATCATAGATCTGGTAGGCGATGCCCAGGCGACGGCCGAAGCTCGTTGCGGCCCTGACAAATCCGTCATCATAGCCCGCCAGCCGGCTTCCCAGAAAGCACGACAGGCGAAAAAGCTCGGCCGTCTTGAGTTCGATGATCCGCCGATAGTCGGTCAGCGTGATCGAGATGTCACCGCGGCGGAGCGTCTGGGTGATCTCGCCGGCACACACCAGGCGCGTGGCGCGCGATACCTCGCGGCACACTTCGGTTGAGGGAAAGGCCGCGGCCAGGTTGACCGCGTGGGCCAGCAACGCGTCGCCCAGCAACACCGCGGCGTCGCTTCCGAAGCGGCGCGCGGCCGTCGGACGGTTCCGCCGCAGCTCGGCGCCGTCCATGATATCGTCGTGAACCAGTGTCGCCAGGTGCACCATCTCGACGATGGCGGCTGCGCGGACGAGAGCGCCCGGAACCTCGCGCGGGCCCTTCCAGCCGCTGAAAAAAACCAGCGATGGCCGGATTCTCTTGCCGGAGATATCCAGGCAATACTCGACCAGATCTCGAATCTCGGGTTCGAAGCTGACCAGCTGCGCCCGCAGAAAGCGATCGAGGGCCCGCAAGTGCGGTTGCAGCCGGACCAACAGGTTGGCCGGCCCGGGCGGCGCCGGCGCTCTTGTCCTGCGGGATTGCGTGGCCATCTGTCGGGCACGCTAGGTGATAATCCCGAAATGGCTATCCAATACCTCGGCCCGCCCTCCGCTGCCGCTCTGCATCTGGCGGGCGGGAACAAAAAAGGGCGTGCTCCGGGGAGCACGCCCATGAAGATCGATCGGGGAGGAGGGCGCCTCGATCGCGAGGTCGCCCGGACCGATCAGTTGGATTTCATCTCGGCCGGCTGGGCCGATTCGGCGGGCAGGAAGGGATCGCCCTTGTCGCGATAGCCCGGAAGCTCGTCCCGACGCATCCCCAGGTTGCGGATCTGCTGATGATCGATGGTCTCCTCCGGGGTGGCGCCCTCGGCGTTGATGGTCTTCGCCGTGATGAAGATGATCAGATTGGTTGAATCCTGCTGGGTTGTGTCCGAGCGGAACAGGCGGCCGAGCACCGGGATGTCACCCAACACGGGGACCCGCGTGCCGCCCTTGGTCGTCTGGGTCGTCATCAGGCCGCCGATGGCCATGGTGTAGCCGTCCTTCATCGAGACTTGGGTCTTGGCGGTCCGCGTGGCAATGATCGGGATCTGGGCGCCACCGGCGCCACCAAAGCTCGTCGTACCGTTCTGCTGGCTGACCTCCGGCTCAAGGGAGAGCTTGATGAAACCGCGCGAGTTCACCTGCGGCGTCACCTTCAGGATGATGCCGATCGGCTTGTAGGTGAAGCCGCTGA
>JBAIXJ010000769.1:0-2539 GCA_037916645.1 Opitutales bacterium
GCGTTGAGCGCCTGGATGTTCTGCGCCGTATCGCGCAGCGTCTCGCCCTTGGTGGTGCTGGACCGGGCGGCGTCGAACGAGATGACGTCGGCGCTGAGGCGCTTGGCGGCCATCTCGAAGGAGATGCGGGTGCGGGTGCTCGGCTCGAAGAAGAGGTTGACGATCGTCTTCCCGCGCAGGGCCGGCACCTTCTTCATGCTGCGCTGGAGGATCTTCTTGAAGGCGGCGGTCGTCGCGTGGATCTGGTCGATCTCGGCGCGGCTGAGATCCTCGATGGCGATGAGGTTGCGGCGGGTCCAGGTCATCGGCGGGCGTTCGGGGCGGCGGTCAGACGGTTGGGAGGGAGATGGCGTCGCGGGCGGGATCGTCGGGGTTGAGGACGCCGACGACGCGCTCGGTGTCCGCCGGCTCGAGCGTGAGCCCGCGGTAGTCGGCGGCGATGGGCAGCCGGCGGCCGCCCCGGTCGACGAGCACGGCGAGTTCGACCCGCGCCGGGCGGCCGTGGTCGAAGAGCTCGTCGAGGGCGGCCTTGGCGGTGCGGCCGGAGAAGAGCACGTCGTCGACCAGGACGACGGCGGCGCCCGTGACATCGACCGGAATCTGCGTCGGGGCGAACTCCTTGGGGATCGGGTGGCGGCCGAGGTCGTCGCGGTGGAACGAAATGTCGATCACGCCGCTGGGCGCGCCCGGAATCAGCGCGGCCAGGCGCCGGGCGAGGACGATCCCGCCGTTGGCGACGCCGAGGAGAATGGGCGGCACCCCCGCGTGACGGCGGGCGATGGCGGTGGCCAGCTGCTGGATTGCCTGGTGGATGTCCGCCGGGCCGATGCTGGTCGGTGCTGCCACGAGCCTTCGTTGTGGCGGGGACGGGCGAAGCGGTAAAGCCAAAAGCCGCGCACAACGCAAGAGCGGACGGGGGGCCGGCTCCCTCACGATGCGTCGGAGCCCGCCCGCGCGAATCGGGATTCCCCCCGCGGCGGATTTTTGTTTCAACCGGGGCATGAGAGGTCTCCTGCGGTTGGTGCTGGGCGTGGCAGCCGTGGTGGCGGTGGCGGCCGAGCCAAGTGCGGAGCGGACGGACGACGGCCCCTATGCCGATGTGCGGTTCAAGGACCGTTCAGCCGATCGGACGCTGGACCGCGCGGCGATCCGGGCGATGCGGTTCAACACCTCCACGAAGTGGGCGGCCGAGGTTCGCCCGCTGGCGACGGACGTTTTCCGCCGCGGCATGGATCCCGGGCTCGGCGTCCGGTCGCTGCATGCGCAGGGCATCACCGGACAAGGCGTGGCGGTCGGCATCATCGACCAGAACCTCTTTCTGGACCACCCCGAATACCGCGGGCGCATCGCCCGCTACAAGGATGTCGGCTGCAACCAAAGACGAGCCAGCATGCACGGTCCGGCGGTCGCGAGCCTGTTGGTCGGGCGCAATATCGGCACGGCGCCGGGGGCGACCCTGTATTTCGCCGCGGCACCGTCGTGGACCCGCGACGCCAAGTATCAGGCCCAGGCGCTGGACTGGCTGCTGGAGGTGAATGCGACGCTGCCGGCCGGCGCGAAGATTCGCGTGATCTCCGTGTCGGCTGCTCCGTCCGGGGCGGGTTCGCCGTTCAACGCCCACCAGGAAATGTGGGACGCCGCCTGCGCCCGGGCGGCGGCGGCCGGCGTGCTGGTGCTCGATTGCACGCAGCATCGCGGAATCATCGGGCCGTGCTACTATGACCTCGATCGACCGGACGATCTGGCGCAAGTCACGCCCGGGTTTCCGGGCCGGCCGATGGAGGCGGGTCGCAAGCTGGTGCTGGCGCCGTGTTCCCGGCGGACCGAGGCGGAGGAGTACGACGAGGGCATCTACGGCATGCAGTACACGGGGCGGGGCGGCTTGAGCTGGAGCATTCCCTACGCGGCCGGGGTGCTGGCGCTCGGCTGGCAGGTCAAACCCGGGGTCAGCCCCGACCGCATGGTCGAATTGCTCTTCCAGACGGCCTACGAAAAGGACGGCTTCAAGATCATCAATCCGGCGGCGTTCGTCGCGGCGGTGAGGGCGGAGTCGTGACCCGGCGGCACGGTCGGGAACGACCTTGAAAGCGCCGGCGCCGGCGGCAATCTGGGTCCCGGGATTTTCCAGACTTTCAATGAACCGTACCCCGGTGTTGCTCCTGGGACTCGGGCTGGCGGCCGCGGCCGCCGCCGCCGTGGTGCTGGTCTCGTCGACCCAGCGCACGGCCCGGCCCGCGGCGACCGCAAACGCCGCGAGGCCGAGCTCGGCATCGACGGGCGGGGCCCAGGTGGCGGCCGCAAGCGGCGGTGGCGGCGCGACGGTGTCCGCCGACGCCGAGGTCCGGGTGGGCGACGCGTGGCGCCGTCTCCGCTCGGACGACCTGAAGACGCTGATGGCCAATCTGCGGGCGGCCGGCTTTCCCCCCGAGGTCATCCGCGCCGTGGTGGGCGCCCTCGTGCACGAGCAGTATGCGGCCCGCCGCCGGCAGATCCTCGGGGACCAGCCGCCGCCGCCATATTGGAAGACCGGCTCGATGGC
>JBAIXJ010000770.1:0-2754 GCA_037916645.1 Opitutales bacterium
GACCCTCAACGGCGCGCTCACCGTCGGTCTGGCCAGCGGGTTCACGCCGACCGTGGGCAGCACCTTTCCGCTGATCACCTACAGCGGCACGGAGTCGGGCACCTTCAGCAGCGTCTTGGGCTCGGGCAACACCCTGTGGAACGTGCTCTACAACCCGGGGCAGATCACGCTCCAGTTCAACGGATTTCAGCCCATCCCCGAGCCGGCGGAGTGGCTGCTCCTGCTCACGGCCCTCCCGCTGGTGGCGGTTATGTCGCTCCGCCTCCGGCGTCGCGCCGACGCCCGGTCACCCGGCCGATCGTAGCAGCCGACCTAAGGAGGCTGGTCAGATTCGTTTCCACCGCCGGCCCCGTCATCCGCCTGCGCCGATGATGAGGCGGCGCGGCAAGCCTCGGCCGCTACGAAGGCGTGAGATGAGTCTAGAAATGACCGCCCTTCCCTGGGCCTAATGCCAGGGAGGGCGGTCACCCCGGCCCCGTGCGCGGGTCCACTCGCTCGACCGGACCGATACGCGCGGGCCGAAATCCACTAAGCCGATCTAGTTGCCGTTCGCGTCGCCCGTCTCGTTGCCGCTGTCGGCGTCGGCTCCCAGCCCGTTGTCCGACGGGGGCATCACGGTGATCGAGCCGAAGAGTCCGTGGAAAACGCCCCCAGGATAGACGAGATCGGAGGCAAAGTAGAGGGTGTTGGCCGGCCCGGCATTGGCACCGTTGCCGAATTCCAGCCCCCACAGGCCGGGCGCGATGGTCAGCCGCTTGCCGTGCATGATCCGCAACCAGCCGCGGAACTCACCGGTCGTGGCGTCGAACGCCGCGATGTGGCCGCTGCCAAACATGCCGACGAGCACGTCATTGCTGAATTTGCCGAAATCGGCCGGAGCGAGCGCCACGCCCCAGGGGGCGTCCATCCACCGCCCGTGCCGCAGATGGCGCACGAGCACCCCGGCCGGCGTGTAGACATCGACGTATCCCTGGCCCGCCGTCGGGAGCGTCGGGGCGAAGGAAGTCGCGGGTGCGTAGGTCACGTACACATTGGCGCCGAGCGCCTGCACGTTGAAGACCCGGAACGTCGCCGGGATGTCGTCGTCGGCAAACGCCCCGGCCGCCAACGTCACCGCCTGGAACATGCCGTCGTAGGCCTCGATGCGGTTCTGCCCGAAGTTCGCCGCGTACAGCACGTCGGCCCCGTTGAGCGCGGCGATGGTGATGCCCGTGTAGTCGGCGTCCGGCGCATGATCAACCATCGTGACGGCGGTCGGGCCGGTATTCCACCCGGAGATCGTTCCGTTCCGCGTGGCGAAAATGAAATGCGCGGGCTTCCCCGGCGCCACGAGAAAGCTGCCCGCGGGATCGGCCACCACGCCCGTGGCGATGGCGGTGGTGACGCCGGACGGCCCGGGGATGGTCACCACCAGCGGAAGCGGGGTCCCGGCGCCGTTGAACAACAGCGAGACGCCTCCCATCGTGCTGTTGACCCACCAGGGGCTGGTCGGCGTGCGGGCGATCCCCCAGGCGCCGGTCAGGTGGCTGTCCGTGTTGGCGGCCAAGCCGCTGATGTCCGACGTGAGCTTGGTCACTTTATAGAACTGGGCTGGGAGCGCGTTGGTCAGCCCGAGCAGCGCCACGGCCGCAATCACAGCCGGGGTGGCGGCACCGCGAGCGCGGTGCACGCGGAGGTTTGTTTGGTCGCCAGGATCTATGGACTTCGTGCGTTTCATGGACGGTCTCCGATTTCTTCTGATGGCGTTGTGCAAAAGCTGGCGCTTCCGCAGAGACCGTGAAGGCGCGCGGCAGTTGCGCAGAATCGTGAGAATCGCACGGCGGCCGATCCCCGACACCCCGGCCGCGAGGTGCAGATGCAGGTCGCTCGCGAAAGCGGCGCCGTGCCGCTGAGGTCCCCTTGAATAGGGAGCCGGATCCGCCTGCCCGCTCCTCGGGCGGGCCTACACCGCCGGATGCTCGGGCGCGATGCCGAGGCGCGACAGGAATTCCACCACCTCGGCTTTGATCTGGTCCCTGATCCGGCGGGCGCCGGCCCGCCGTTCGTCGTCGGTGCCCGTCACCGACCCGAAATCAGGAATCGACCACGTGAGCCGCTCGGCGGTCCTGGCGTAGAGGGTGTCGACATGGGTCAGGAACACGGGGCACATTTCGGACGTCACCCGATCGCAAAGGGTGACGACATAATCGTAGACCTCCTGGTCCTTGAAACGCTCGAAGACGGTCTTCGGCGCCGGGGCCGGCAGGTCGACGCCCAGTTCCCTCATCGCCTCCACCGGCAGGGCTCCAATCTTTCCGCGTTCAAAGCTGGCGCTCTGCGCGGCCACCCTCCCCGGCGCCAGGCGCCGGGCAAATTCCTCGGCAATGCGGCTGCGCGCGCCGCGATGGGTGCAGACGAAAAGAATACGGGGAGGATTCATGCGGCCGGTTTCCACCGGCGGCCCATGCCTAACGCCGCCGGCGCCGCGGGGCAAACGCCAAATGCCTGCCGCAACCCGCGGGCACGCCGGGCCGATCGCGCAGGGCGATTTGCCGCGCGCCTGATTCGAAGCGAGCATGAGGGCGCCGTCATGCTCTCGCTGCATCTCGAATCCAGCATCCTCATCAACCGGCCCTTCGCCGAGTTCCCGCGGTCTTTCAGCGATCCCCGCAGCCTGGCGGCTTGGGACGCGAGCGTCGCCGAGGTCGTTCCGATCAGCGAGGGGCCCCTGCGGGTCGGCTCGACCTTCGAAACGGTGGCTCCGGCGAAGCCCGG
>JBAIXJ010000771.1:0-2261 GCA_037916645.1 Opitutales bacterium
AGCATCGGGGCACATCCCCTATGAACTCGCCGCCTGTCGTACGGCGTTCGCATTTGCCGCGTCTACCCGCGGCGTATTATCGCGGACGCGCCTTTGTCCATTGGACCATGGCCATCGACCATCGGCAAACGGGCTGGCTGACGCCTGAATTTCACGACCGTTTTCGCATGATCATGCTGCATGCACTGGCGCGCCACGGCCTTGCCTGCCCTGCCTATTGTCTCATGCCCGATCACCTGCACCTCATGTGGGCGGGATTGTGTGAGGCCAGTGATCAACGCTCGGCCTGCGCGTTCTTCCGACGGCATCTCAACCGATTGCTGTCGCCCCGGAGGCTGCAAGCGCAGGCATACGATCACGTCTTGCGGCCCGCGGAGAGCGCCGCCGAGGCTCTGAGCGCGACGACGCGATATGTCCTGGAGAACCCGGTGCGCGCAGGCCTGTGCGAAGATTGGCGGGAATACCGGTACTCCAACGCCTTGATCGCGGGCTTCCCGGAGCTCGATATTCGCCAGCCG
Source organism: Opitutales bacterium (assembly GCA_037916645.1). Classification (GTDB taxonomy): domain Bacteria; phylum Verrucomicrobiota; class Verrucomicrobiia; order Opitutales; family Opitutaceae; genus Fen-1467. The sequence continues at coordinate 519 of JBAIXJ010000771.1, forward strand.
GATTTCTGGCGGATCTTCTGGCAGGCCTTTGAAAAGGGAGGGTTCGTCGATTGATCCAAAGCGTCACCGCTTTGGCTACGATTGAAGATCCGTACCCGTAGCCCAAGGCGTAAGCCTTGGGAATGCGCATTCTTTCCCAACGCTTACGCGTCGGGCTACTGGTTGGCGCCGTTGTGGCAGTCGGTGCAGGTCGTGTCCGGGTCGAGATCGCCGCCCGGATGCTGAAACTTGGTGCCCTGGGGCGTCAGCTTGAGCAGATCCTCGCCCCGGCCCTGCGCCAGGATGGTGTGGCACGCGTTGCAGTCGCTCGAGCGGATCGTTTCCTGGCCGTCCGCCGTGCGGTGCTTGTTGTCGTGGCAGCGGAAGCAGCCGGGCCAGTCCTTGTGGCCGATGTTGTTCGGGTAGGTGCGCCAGTCGGCCTTCATGCCCGGGAAGAAATTCTCCTGGTAGACCCGCTGCACGGCGGCGATCGTCGGCGAGAGTTCGTCGCCCTCGTGAAACTTGGCCCGCAGGGCCGTGGCGATGCCCTCGAGGGCCTGGTTCGTGTCGGCGTATTTCCGGGTCAGCGCGTCGACCGCCACCTTTTTGATGTAGGGCAGCTTGGTGCTGATCTTGCCCAGCGCCATGTCGGTTTCGACCGCCTGGTTGGCCGTCTGGTAGGCGTGCGCCGGCCGGTTGTGGCAGTCGATGCAGTCCATCACGCGGATCGCGTCCGCCGGCGGATCGCCCTTGAAATCGGGGCTGCGGTAGACGCGCACCTCCCCGGTGCTCACCGAGGTCATGCGGATCCAGGGGATGACCTGGCGCTGCGGATCCGAGGCGAAATATTCCACCCGGTTGGCGACGTTCATGTGCCAGTGGATGCCGCCGAAGAAGCCCTGCCCGGGCTGGCCGCCGCCGACGCGCAGGGAAAGACGCACCGTGAACGGCGTGTTGGCCTTGTCGGCGAGGAAGTGCACGTAGGAGCGGTCGAGGTTGCCGGTGAACTTCTCCGGCCAATGGCAGCGCTCGCACGTCTCCTGGGCCGGGCGCAGGTTGCGGATCGGAGTCTTGATCGGCCGCTCGTACTTGTTGAACGTCGTGGCGTACACCTGGTAGGCGCCGCTGATCTTCGACTTCACGTACCAGGAGGCTCCGGAGCCGATGTGGCATTCGGCGCAGGCCACGCGGGCATGGGCCCCGTGCTGGTAGGTGGTGAACTCGGGTTTCATCACCCCGTGGCAGGTCTCGCCGCAGAATTCAACCGACTCCGTAAAATGGTAGGTCTGGTAGCTGCCGAAGGCGGTCATCAGCAGGAAAACAACCGCGCCGGAGCCGAACAGGTAGAGGTATTTGCGGTCACGCGCCCGCGCCAGGTCGATGGAGAGCGCGAAGGCCCCCTGTTCCGGATGCCGCCGCATCTGGCGCCGCTGGATCCACCAGCCGGCGATGATCAACCCCAGGCCGAGGATCAGAAAGGCGGGGGCGACGATATAGGTCAGGATGCCGACATACGGGTTGCGCTCGCGCGCGAACGAGTCGATCGCGACGAGGAAGACGAAGGCGAACAGGCTGCCCAGCGCCGTGATCGCGCCGGCCAGGCTCAGCCAGTTCTTGAAATGCGACGGCGGCGGACCGGAGGACGGGGCGGGGAGGGGCTCAGCCGGCATGGCGAAATGTCAATGGAGGTTTCCGTCCGACGCGAGGGCAAAGCGGGCAAAAAAAGCCCGGCCGGACAGCCGGCCGGGCGGAATTTGCCCACGC
>JBAIXJ010000772.1:0-2929 GCA_037916645.1 Opitutales bacterium
CGCAGGTCGTTCTGGTAGAAATAGCGGATGTCATCGATGCCGTAGAGGATCATGGCGAGGCGTTCGAGGCCCATGCCGAAGGCGTATCCCGTCCACGCCTCCGGATCGTAGCCGACGGCCTCGTAGACGGCGGGATCCACCATGCCGCACCCGCCGATCTCGATCCACTCCTTGTGGACCTTGGGTAGGTGCTTGGCGGACAGATCGACCTCGAAGCTCGGCTCCGTGTAGCCGAAGTAATGCGGGCGGAAGCGCGTCACCGTGCCGGGCCCGAGCAGCGAGGCGAAGATGTAGTCGAGCAGCGCCTTGAGGTCGCGCACGGTCACGCCGCGGTCGACGTAGAGGCACTCCAGCTGGTGAAAGTTGGCGCTGTGGGTGGCGTCCGTGGTGTCGCGCCGGAAGGAGCGGCCGGGCGAAACGATCCGTACGGGGGGCGGATGGGCCAGCATCGTCCGGATCTGGACGGAGGACGTGTGCGTGCGCAGCAGGTACTTTTCCCCCTCGACCTTGCGGGAGACGTTGCCGAAGCGGGTGGTCGCGGGAAAATAGAAGGTGTCCTTGGGATCCCGCGACGGATGGTCGATCTGGGTGTTGAGGGCGTCGAAGCAATAGAACTCCGTCTCCACCTCCGGCCCGTCGGCGACCACGAAACCCACCTTGCGCAGGATGCGGCACATCTCCTCGCGCACGAGGGTGAGCGGGTGGAAGGTGCCCGGGCCGCCGTCCGGCGCCGGCAGCGAGGCATCGACGGGCGGGCCGAGCTGGCCGGCGATTTCGGCGTCCTCCAGCCGGCGGAGGGTGGCGTCGAAGAGCGCCTGGAGCTGGGCCTTGGCCTCGTTGATGAGGCGGCCGAGGGCGGGCCGCTGCTCCTTGGGCGCTGCGCCCACCTGTTTCATCAGCGCGGTGAACGAGCCGTTGGGTCCGACCAGCCGCGCCTTGGCCGCCTCGAACTCGGGCCGCGTGCGGATGGCCCCGAGCTCGGTGCGCGCCTGCTCCAGCAGGACCGGGAGTTGCGATTGCATGTGGGTGCTCCAAAAAAACGGACGGGCTCCAGCAGGGAGGCCCGTCCGGCAGAAAAATGACTTGGGCACCGAAAGGCGAGCCTCAGCTGGCCCGCGCTCCGGGAGGTGGTCAGGCCTTGGGCGCCTCCGCCTTGGCCTTGAGCGCGGCGCGGGCCTTGTCGACCAGGCTGGCAAACGCGGCCTCGTCGCGGACCGCGATTTCCGCGAGCATCTTGCGGTCGAGCGCGATGCCCGCGGTCTTCAGCCCCTCGATGAAGCGGTTGTAGCTGATGCCGGCGCGCCGGCAGGCGGCGTTGACCCGCACGATCCAGAGACCGCGCCATTCGCCCTTCTTCTTGCGGCGGTCGCGGTACGCGTACTGCCAGGCGTGCTGGACGGCCTCCTTGGCGTAGCGATACAGTTTCGATTTGCTGCCGAAGTAGCCCTTGGCGTACTTCAGGACCTTCTTGCGGCGCTTGCGCGACGCGGGGGAGTTGGAGACACGAGGCATGTTAAGGAGTGGTTTGGGAGGTTCGCCGGCGGGTCGCCTGGGTTGTCACCCGGCCGGAGAAAAAAACGCACGGCGGCGCTCAGCCGAAGGGCAGGCAGCGATTGAGCGGGGCGGCGTGCCCCGGGGCGAGCGCCTTCGCCTTGCCCAGCTGCCGCTTCTGTTTGGGCGATTTCTGGCTGGCATGATGCCGCGTCCCCGGGGAGCGGTGCATGAGTTTGCCCCGGGCCGACAGCTTGAAGCGTTTCGCAACGGACTTCTTGGTCTTTTGCATGACGTGGTTTCGACGAGCGGAGCGGGTCAGAACAAGAGACGCCGCCAGCCTTGGCAAGGGGAAAGTAGGGCGATTCCGGGTGCGGGCGCGCGCGGAAATCTCTCCCGGATTCCACCCCGGACCGGCGCGCATTCCGGCGGCGAAGCTCCGCCGCGCCACGGCCCGGAAACGCGACCGCTCCCGGGGGAAAACGGGGTTGACAACGTTTCGGTGATGGTGAGCGTCTTCCCCTTCCGCTCTGGCTTCCTAGCTCAATTGGTAGAGCAGCTGACTCTTAATCAGTAGGTTCAGGGTTCGAGTCCCTGGGGAGCCACCATCCCCGGCCTCAAAACCGGGGATGGCGGGCCCAATCCCGTTTGAAATCCGGGATTGGCGGCGGCGATCCTGTTGTTTGAATTTCCTTCTCTGGTGACGGTCGGTGAGAGACGCCGGCGTAGCTCAATGGCAGAGCACCTGTTTTGTAAACAGGTGGTTGCGGGTTCGAATCCCATCGCCGGCTCCAGACCTTGCGCCGTGCGGCGGATCGACGAGAGAACGTGGCATGCCAGCGGTCTCCGTGCGAACGCAACCGGCGCTGAAGGGTTTTTCTGCCCGATGGTGTAATGGTAGCACAATGGATTCTGAATCCATTTGTCTAGGTTCGAGTCCTAGTCGGGCAGCCAACTTTCGCGCGGGCCGCGCTCCGCACCGCCTCGACATCTGACCGTACGAATACCGACAAAGGGAATTGACAGTCGGGACGCCATGAAACCAATTTCACCCGTTTCACTCCCGAATGTTGCCAATCCGCCCCGGGCTCGTAGGTTCATTGCTGGTGAGGCCGCGACGCGGCTGATCCGCGCCGGCGCGCGATCGACTCGAGACCGTCGTGCCACACAGGTCCGCAAGGATTGACACCCGTCATTATTTGCACCACGCCACTCTCTGCTGCCCCGCTAATAGTCGTTTACCCCCGCAGATTTTCCTCCCCACCCGCAGTTCAATCGCTATCGATAGCGCGTTTGGGACGACGCGTGCCTGCTGAAACCCCGTTCCGCCGGGCCGCGTGCCCCGCCCCCTTTTCGAGTCACCCTCCAACCTGAATTCACCCCCATCCCGATATGATCACATCGCAACTGCCTCTGGCCTTCACCGTGCTCATGAACA
>JBAIXJ010000773.1:0-1817 GCA_037916645.1 Opitutales bacterium
CCTCCTGCAATTCCTCGAGGACGGCGCTGCCGAAGCCGCCGGAAAGCACGTGATCCTCCATGGTCACCAGGAGGGGCATGCAGGCGGCGTGGCTCAGCAGGAGCGCGCGGTCGAGCGGCTTGACGAAACGGGCGTTGACGACGCCGCAGGACAGGCCCTCCTCGGTGGCCAGCCGCTCGGCGATGCGCAGCGCATCGTGGACCATCGGGCCGAGGGCCCAGATCATCAGGTTGGAGCCGGGCCGGAGAATCTCCGCCTGGCCCACGGGGATCGCTGTCGGCTGGGCCTTGATTGGCACGCCGCGGGCTGCGCCGCGCGGGTAGCGCACGAACGCCGGTCCGCCGAGCTGCAGGGAGGTGTGCAGCATGTCGACGAGTTCGTCCTCGTCCTTCGGCTGCATGATCGCGGCGTTGGGCACGCAGCGCGCGTAGGCGAGGTCGAAGAGGCCGTGGTGCGTCGGCCCGTCGTTGGGGGACAGGCCCGCGCGGTCGAGGCAGAACACGACCGGCAGGTTCTGGAGGCAGACGTCGTGGATGATCGGGTCGTAGGCGCGCTGCAGGAAGGTCGAGTAGATGGCGACCACGGGCTTGATGCCCTTGGTGGCCAGGCCCGCGGCGAACAGCGCCGCGTGCTCCTCCGCGATGCCGATGTCGAAAAACTGGCGCGGGCACTCCGCCGCGAGCGGCGACAGTCCGGTGCCGCTCGGCATGGCCGCCGTGATCCCGACGATCCGCGGATCGGCCTTGGCGAAGCGCACCAGCGCCTGGCCGAACACGTCCTGGTAATTCGGGGCCGCGGCGGGGCCGGCCTTCCGGCTTTCGCCGGTCTGCGGATCGTAGGGGCTGGCGCCGTGGAACTTCTCCGGGTGCTCCACCGCGACGGGCAGTCCCTTGCCCTTCTTGGTCAGCACGTGCAGCAGCACGGGCACCTCGCTCTGCTTGGCGAACTCGAGGTTCTTGACCAGTTCGGCGATGTTGTGGCCGTCAATCGGCCCGATGTAGCGGAGACCGTATTTCTCGAACAGGCTCGACTCGACGAAGAAGTCCTTCGTCTCCCGCTTCCACTTGATCCAGAGGCTGTGCATCTCGTGGCCGTGGGGCAGGCTGGTGAAGAACTTCTCCAGGTCGTGGTGGATCTTGTTGTAGGCCGGGCTGGTGCTCAGGCGGGTGAGGTACTTCGCCATCGCCCCGACGTTGCGGGCGATCGACCACTGGTTGTCATTGAGGATGACGATCAGGCGCTTGGTGCAGGCCACCACGTTATTGAGCGCCTCCATGGTGATGCCGCAGGTGAAAGCCGCGTCGCCGCAGACGGCCACGACGTGCTCCTTGGAGCCGCGCAGGTCGCGCGCGGTCGCCATGCCGAGGGCGGCGGACAGGGCCGTGCCGGCGTGGCCCGCGCCAAAAGCGTCGTGCGGGCTCTCGGCGCGGTAGAGAAAACCGCTGACGCCGCCCGTCTGCCGGAGCTTGCGGAACGCCGCGCCTCCGCGGCCGGTGAGCAGCTTGTGCACGTAGCCCTGGTGGGCGACGTCGAAGACCAGCTGGTCCTCGGGGGTGGTGAAGACCCGGTGCAGGGCCAGCGTGAGCTCGACGACGCCGAGATTTGGCGCCACGTGGCCTCCCGTCTTCGCCGTCACGGCGATGATCTCGTCGCGGATTTCCTGCGCCAGGCGCGGGAGCTGGTCGGCGGCCAGGGCCTTGACGTCCGCCGGGGAGTGAATCTGGTCCAACAGCCGCGGGCCGGGGGCCGGTGCGGCGGGTGGCTCGGGAACGGGAGCGTTCATCCAGGGATAAAGCCGGGGCGGGAGCGCGGCTAGG
>JBAIXJ010000774.1:0-2869 GCA_037916645.1 Opitutales bacterium
TGAACAAGGCCGACCTGGCCCACGACAGCACTCCGCCGACCGCGGGCAGACGCACTCGCTGAATGTTGCCCTTGATCACCGAGGTCGGGGTCTTTTCCAGGTTGCCCCCGATCACCACCACCTGCCCATCGACCGCGGCATCGGGCCCCAATTTTACGCTCCCACCCACGGAAACCAGATCGCCATGAACGTGACCGTTGACGATCACATTGCCCCCGACCGCGACCGCGGCGTCGCCGACCGTGCCGTCCACCCGGAGGTCACCCATCACCGCCACCGCCGCGTTATGAACGGATCCCCGGACCATGTTGCTGCCCATCACCGCCACCGCGGCATCACGGACCGACCCGTCCACGGTCGTGTCGCCGCAAATCGCGACGGCCGCCTGAACGGTTTCGTCCTTTTCCACGATTGCATCGTGAAGGATCGAGACCCGCTCATTGCCATCGCCGGCGGAGAATCCGCGCCCGTGAACATATCTCCGCGTTCTGGCCGGCTCCTTCGTTTCCGCCTCACCCGTCGCGGGCGCCGCTTCGGCGTCGAGTCGACGCATCTCGCCGGACGCCGGCGCAGCCGACGTCGTCTCCTTGGCGGGCTCGGCGGGAGCCACCGCAGGGGCCGGAGCCGGGGCTTCGACGGCAGGAGCCGCCGGAGGCGCGACGGCCACCGGAGCGGGGGCGGGCGCAGCCTCGACGGCTGCCGGGGCGGGTGTCGCGTTGTCGGGCTTGGCCGGTTCGGCCGTCGCGGGCGCCGCCGGTTGGGTCGCCGTCGCCTCAGCCGGCGCGGGCGTCGCCGCATCTTCGGCCCGAAGCGCGGACGTGAGCAAGAACGCGGCCGCCGCCGCCGCGGCCAGAAGATAGCGGTACTGGATTTGTTTCATGAGTTGAAGCGGGTTGGAGGTAAAAGCTGCCATGGGATCAACGGCGGGACCAAAGCGTGCGGTAGGCGGCGGCGCCCAAGCCAAAAAGCATCGCGTAGAGTCCGGCCACGAAGCCGATCACTGCATACAGGAACCAACTTGGAATGTGACGCCCGACCAGGGCGACGAAATCGGCGAGCAGGCGCCCATAGCCCTGCACGCGGTCGAACAACGCCAGCGCCGGCGCGAGGGCGTCGCGGATCGTGCCCAAGTCGAATCCGGCTTGCAGATAGATTCCGCCGATGAGGAGAAGGCCGGCCAGGCCGCCACCGAACACGAGGAATCCGGCGCGCACCCATTGCGGCCAGTAGCTCCATGATTGATGCCACCACGGCAGCGCGGCGCGGCGCTCGATGGCCGCCAGCACCCGTGCCTCGAGCGTCGCCGGCGCCCGCCGGTCCGGCAGCGCCCGCAGGGCCGCGTGCACGATCTTCTCAAGCTCTTCTGGATTCATCCGTTCCATGGTGATGCCCTCCGGCTGGCCGGTTCAGGATTCGATTCTCTCGTGCGTCGCGCCGCTGCGCTCCAGCACCTTGGCGAGCGCCTCACGCCCGCGCATGATGTCAGTCTTGATCTTGCTGAGGGACACGCCGAGCCGCCTGGCGATGGCCTCATAGGGTTGATCTTCGAAATGGAACAGCACGAGCGGCACCCGCTGATGCTCGGGAAGCTTCTCCAACGCCCGCTCCACCCAGGCCCGGCGGTCGTTTTGATTGATTCCGTCGAGGAAATTCTCCGAGGAGGCGAACTCGACCGGCTGCTCATCACCCTCATCCGAGTCGCCGTGACGCGTGATCTCGGAAAAGAACCGCCAGCGCTTCCGATACCGCTGGAGGTGATTGATGCTCAAATTGGTCGTCACTGTCTTCAACCAGCCGCCGGCGGTGATGCTTCCACTCAGGTCATCCCAATGTTCGTAGGCCTTGAGAAAGACTTCCTGGGATATGTCCTCGGCCTGCGTCTCATTACCCAGGAGACGCACTGCCGTCGTATAGACCATATCCTGATAGTTGCGCATGAAGGTGGTGAAGTCGGCCGGTTCCGTTGCCGCCCTTTCGGTGGCTTGCACTGGAGTGGGTTCGTTCTCCTGCAAAACACCGGCTTTGGCCGCCGAGTCGCAGGAATTCTCCGCCGCTTGCCCGCCAGCATCACCACCCGCAGCCGATTCCGTAGCCGGCGCCGCTTCCAGACTCATTCGATAACGTAAGTAGAAGGTCTCGAAGGCTTTGAGAGCATTGCGGCCGGCGGCATCGAGCTTTCGGAAATCAATCCCGACCACAGTGAAAGCATGGGGTGAGAAGCTCCATATCTGGCGTTCTCCCGGCAAGCCACGGTTGGTGCCGTTGACGATCGCGCACGCGAGATGAACCAGGCACGCCAGCCGCTCCGCGCGTTCGGGTTCGTCGGCCAGATGGTGGTCGCGAACGGCGGCGACGATGGTGGCGGGAAAACCCCACTCCGCCAGAATGATGCCCGCAATCGCGCTATTGCTCAGGCCGAAGGTCCTCCCCTCCCAGACCCGGTAACCCTCGGCGGCCTCGGGGTCGACCCGCTCGGTCACCTTCAGGCGCTCCGCCAGCCGGTCCAGCACCAGCATGCCGAGCGTCCGCATGAGACCCGCCGTGTAGGCTTCGCGGGGATCCATCCCGGCCTCCCGTGCCAGCGCCTCGCAGGTCAGGGCGGTGTAAAGCATGTTCTCCCGCAACGCCTCGGCCGCGATGCCGTAGTAGCCCAAGGCCCGGTCCACCAACTGCTCCGCGGTGACGCAGCTCACGAGACGGTGCACTTCATCGTACCCGACGCGGCCGACGGCGTCCTCGATTGCTCCGATCCGCACGCTGTCCTTGCCCGCATACACGACGCTGTTGCTGATGCGGATGATCTGCGAGGCCAGGGCGGCGTCGCGCCGGATCAGCTCGCTGATCTCCGCGAGACTGCTGTTGGGGTTCC
>JBAIXJ010000775.1:0-1637 GCA_037916645.1 Opitutales bacterium
CGGGTTTCACGCAGCGCCTCGCGTGGTGGTTTCTCCACCAGCCCGAAATGGCGGACGCCCACCTCGCCCGCCTGCGCGCGGCCTACGCGGGGCGCCGCGACACGATGCTGGACGCGCTCGCGCGGGAGTTCCCCGACGGCTGCACCTGGAGCCATCCTGACGGCGGCCTGTTCCTGTGGATCCGCGGGCCGGCCAGTCTCGACACCACCAGCCTCCTGCCGGCCGCGACGACGCGGAAAGTGGCGTACGTCCCGGGCGAGCCGTTCTGGGTCGGCCCACCCGTGCGCCACACGCTGCGCCTCAACTTCAGCAACAGCACGGAGGAGCGCATCGCAGAGGGCGTGCGGCGTCTCGCCGCCGTGCTCAAGGCCGCCCTCCGTTGACTAGCCCATTGTCCGCGATCCGGCCGCCCGGGTCGCCAACTCCAGCGCGGCGAGATAGCTCAGCGCCTGGTCGCGACTCGCGCCGCACATCTCGTCCGTCGGGCGCAGGCTCACGCACACTACGGGGCGTTCGGGCCGGCCGAAGAGCGCGCAACGGTAGTCCGGCAGGAGCTGTACGCACGGGATGCCCGCCGGCTTGCCGTGCGGCATGCCCGGGATCGGCGAGCTGATCGACGGCGCGATGCAACATGCACCGCAAAGTGGCCGGCAATCCATGCCTAATAAAAGGCCGTGCAATTCGCCGATGCAAGCGGCCGGAGGGTCGGCCCCTCGGAAAGAAAGTTTTTCGGGATTGCCTTGCCGTCGCGCCACCCCCCAGATTTCCCCGTCTCATTGATGGCCGCCAACGTTCCAGCCCAGGGCCAAGGCGACGCCGGTGAATGCGTATCGCCGACCGGGATCGGACGCGGCGCCATCACCGCCAAAATCTTCCCAACCCTCAACTCGGCGCCGCTGACTCGGCCGGCGCCCTCCTCCGAGAAAATCCGACCATGAAACTCCGAACTCTCAGCTCCACGGCGGGACTAATTCTCGCCGGCCTGTGCGCCTTCGTGTTGTCCGCCCGCGCCGACACCGTCACGCTCAAGGATGGCTCCGTCATCCACGGCAAGATCACCGGCATCAAGGACGGCACGGTCAGTGTCTCGACCGATTTCGCCGGCGACCTGTCCATCAAACAGGATCAGGTCGTCGCCCTGCAGACCGACGAGTCGATCTTCGTGAAGACGACCGACAACTCGATCGAGCTCGGCAAGGTCGAGCCGAAAGAATCCGCCCTGGTCGTCTCGAGCCCCAACGGCACCTACACGACCTCGGTCAAGGGCGTGAAATCCTCGTGGCGCCAGGGCGCGGAGGATCCGGAGGTCGTCGCCATGCGCCGCCATTGGGTGGCGGAGTTCACCACTGACATCGCCGGCAAGAGCGGCAACTCCACCGGCTTCGCCGGCGCGATGGGCGCCACCGCGACACTCAAGTCCGCGACCGACTCGCTCAAATTCTACGCCGCAGCCAACCACTCCGTGTCCAACGGCCAGAAATCGGAGGACGCCTACAAGGGCGGGGTCGAATACAACTCCTTCTTCTCCCCCGTCTGGTCGTGGTATGTGTCGACCGAACTGATGCAGGACAACGTCAAGGACATCGCCCTGCGCGTCAGCACCCTCGGCGGCATCGGCTGGAATGCGATCAAGAGCC
>JBAIXJ010000776.1:0-2627 GCA_037916645.1 Opitutales bacterium
CCAAAGGCTTCAAGGACTTCACCCACGCACCGTCGAACTACAACGCGGATGTGTTCACGGCGATCTTCCGGAAGATTGGCGAGCTTTGCGGCCGGAGCTACCAGGCCACCGTCCCCGAGAAGCGCGAAGGCCTGAGCGAACAGGAGAAGACCGACGTCGCCTTTCGCGTGCTCGCCGACCACGCGCGCTGCGTGTCCTGCGCCATCGCCGACAACATCCTGCCCGCGAACGAGGGCCGGAACTACGTCGTCCGGCGGATCCTGCGCCGCGGAATCATGTATGGGCGCAAGGATCTCAAGCTCGCGACCGGTTTCTTTGAGAAACTGGTGCCGGCGGTGGTCGAGTCGCTCGGGGGCGTCTTTCCGGAGCTGAAGCACCGGCAGGACATCATCCGTCGTGTGATCCGCGCCGAGGAGGAGAATTTCGGACGGACCTTGGATCGGGGCATGGCGCTTTTCAACGAGAGCGTCTCGATGTTGTTCTTGCCCCCCGGCGGTACGACCAAGACACCCTCATACATTCAAGACCGCAAAGGCGAAAAGATCGTCTCAATTGAGGTAGGTTTCGCGCAGCGTGACAAAGGTGGAAACGTGACTCGAGAAGTCGCGGGCGATCTAGCATTCTCTCTCTACGACACCTACGGCTTCCCGCTCGACATGACACAGCTCCTCGCGCAGGAGCGCGGGCTGACCGTCGACGTGGAAGGCTTCAACCGGCTCATGGAAGAACAACGTCAGCGCGCCAGGGCGGCGCAGAAAAAGGAGATCATCGTGGCGGCCACCGAAGGCGAAGAAACGACCGAACAGCAACCGACCAAATTCCTCGGCTACACCCAACTCGCGGCGACCGCGAAGGTCATCGACGTGGTCAAGTCCGGCAAGGACGCGTACCTGGTGTTCGACCAGACGCCATTCTATGCCGAGATGGGCGGCCAGGCGGGCGACCACGGCGTCGCCAAAATCGCCGACCACAATTTCGCGATCGTTTACACGATCAAGGACAAGGCGGGCCGGTTCCTCCACCAGCTCGCGCCGGCGTGCGTGCTCGACCTGCAGAAGGTGAACGTCCTCGGCCAGACCGCCACGCTCGGCGTCTCGCCGCTGAACCGCCGGGCGATCACCCGGCACCACACGGCGGCGCATCTCCTCCACTGGGCGCTGCGCAAGGTCCTCGGGACGCACGTGCACCAGGCCGGCACCTCGAAGACCAAGACCCGCCTGCGCTTCGATTTCGCCCACTTCGAGCAGGTCCGCCCCGACCAGCTCCGCGAGATTGAGCGGCTGGTGAACGACAAGGTGCTCGATAACGCCAAGGTGGAGGCGTACGAGGTCGAGTTCGACAAAAAGCCGGCCGACACCCTCGCTTTCTTCGGCGAAAAGTACGGCAAGATCGTCCGCGTCGTCGACATTGGCGGCTACAGCCGCGAGCTTTGCGGCGGCACGCACGTCGCCACCACGGGCGAAATCGGCATCGTGAAGATCGTCGCCGAGATGGCGATCGCGGCGGGCACCCGGCGGATCGAGGCCGTGGCCGGCCAGGCCGCGTACGATTTCGTCGAGGAGGAGGAGACCGCGCTCAAGGCGATCGGGAGCCAGCTTTCCGCCGGGCCGACGGACGTCGCCAAGAAGGTCGAGGCGTTGCTGGCGCACCGCGCCGAGCTGGAGAAGAAACTCAAGGCCCTCGAACAACGGGCCTCGGCCGGCCTCGCGGACGAACTCGCGGCCAAAGCGGCCACCAAGGACGGCCTCAAGCAGGTCTCGGCCGTGGTGACCGTCGATTCGCCCGAGGCGCTGCGTGCCCTCGGGGCGCAGGTCATGGGCAAGCTCGGCGAAGGCATCGTCCGGCTTGGCGCCGCGTCCGGCGAAAAGGCTTCGGTCGTCGTGTTCTGCTCGCCCGCCGCGGTCAAGGCGGGCTTTCAGGCCGGCAAGCTCGTGGCCGAGCTGTCCGCGAAGCTGGGCGGCAAAGGCGGCGGCAAACCCGATTTCGCGATGGGCGGCGGCCGGGACGTGGCGAAGCTGGGCGAGGTGTTGAAGGGCTAAGCCCAAAGCCTTACGGCTTTGGCTACCACAAAGGAAGATCCGACTTCGTAGCCAAACGCGTGAGCGTTTGGATTCAACGAGCAGCGGGTAATCCGAGAGCGTAATCCAAAGCCTCGCGGCTTCGGCTACGTTCGGCCCGCCTTCCGGGCGCGCCGCGTCCATTTGTCAGCCGCGGGTTTTTGCGTAGGCTGACGAGCTTCTGGCGGGTTCCCGTCCGAACCGCCCTGCTCCATCGCCCATGCTCCAGGCATTCTCCATCGTCGGATACGCCGGGATGGTCGCCGGTCTGATCGGTCTTGTTGTCACCCGCAGCCTGCTCTCGCCGTCGCCGCTGGCGATCGTTCCGCAGGTCCTCGCCGTCCTGCTCATGATCTGGGCGCGGGTGACATTCGGCCGGCGCAGCTTCCATTTTGCCGCGGACCCCACGGCGGGCGGGCTGGTCACGAATGGTCCGTACCGCTTCATCCGCCACCCGATCTACACCGCCGTGTGCCTGTTTGCCGCGGCCGGAGTGGCGGCCAACTGGTCGTGGCCGGCTGCCGCGATCGGCGCGGTCGTCTTCGCGGGCGCCCTCGTGCGGATGCGGTG
>JBAIXJ010000777.1:0-5334 GCA_037916645.1 Opitutales bacterium
CGATCAGCATCTGGTCGTAATAGAATCCGTCCTCCTCGTCCCACAGCCCCGTGCCGCCGAGGTGGTTCATCGCGTCCGCGATCGCCACGAAGTGCTCGAAGAACTTCGAGGCGATGTCCTCGTACGCCGGATCCCCCTCCGCGAGCTCGAGCGCCATCGACAGCATCGTGCCGCAATAGAACGCCACCCAGGCCGTGCCGTCCGCCTGCTCCAGGCGTCCGCCCTCCGGCAGCGGCTGCGACCGGTCGAACACGCCGATGTTGTCCAGTCCGAGAAACCCCCCGGAAAAGAGGTGGTGCCCGTCGACGTCCTTGCGGTTCACCCACCAGGTGAAGTTGAGCAGCAGCTTCTGGAACACCCGGGCGAGAAACAGCCGGTCGCGCCCGCCACGCCGGCCGGTCATCTTGTACACCCGCCAGCACGCCCACGCATGCACGGGCGGATTCACATCGGAGAAATTGAACTCGTACGCCGGGATCTGCCCGTTGGGATGCATGTACCATTCGCGCAGCAGCAGGTTGAGCTGCGCCTTCGCGAAGTGCGGGTCGAGGTGCGCGCACGGGATCATGTGAAATGCCAGGTCCCACGCGGCGAACCACGGGTATTCCCATTTGTCCGGCATCGAGATCACGTCGCGGCTGTAGAAATGCCGCCAGTCCGCGTTCCGCCCCTGCCGGCGTTCCGGCGGCGGCGCGGGCTGCGTCGGATCGCCCGCCAGCCAGTCGTTGAGCACATAGTGGTAGAACTGCCGCGACCAGAGCAGCCCGGCGTAGGCCTGGCGTGCGATCATCCGCTCCTCGCCCGACGCGTCGGCGGGCAGCAGGGTCCGGTGAAACTCGTCCGCCTCCCGGCGGCGGGACGCGAACACACCGTCGAACTCCGCCGCGAACGGCGCCCCCGCTCGCGCGCCGTCGGCAGACAGCCGCAGCCGCCACACCGACTCCTGGCCCGGCGCCAGGTCGAGGATCCGGTGCGCCGCCGCCTTCGTCCCCTTCCGGGCGGGGTTCACCGCGTCGGGCCGTCCGCCCACGACGCATTCATGAAACGCGTCCTTCACGTACGGCGTCCGGTTCTCGACGCTGAAGAGGCGGCGGAGATTGGACTCGTTCTCGGTGAAGAGCAGCGGCGCCGGCCGGCCATCGCTCCCCGCGTCGATCGCCCACCAGAAGCGCCCGAGGCTCGCCTGGTCGGCGCGCACGAGGCCGTCGGCCGCCTGCACCAGCGACGGTTTTACCTCGCAGCCCTCGTGCCGGCACCCCCACGTCCAGTTGTTGCGAAACCACAGAGTCGGCAGCACGTGCAGCCGGGCCGGCTCCGGGCCGCGGTTGGCGACGCAGATTCGGATCAGAATGTCATCCGGGCCCGCCTTGGCATACTCGATCGCGACGTCGAAATACCGCTGGCCGTCGAACGCGTGCGTGTCCAGCAGTTCGAATTCCGGCTGGTCGCGCCCGCGCCGCCGGTTCTCGCTCCGCAGGAGCTCGTACGGGAACTCGGCCTGCGGGTATTTGTAGAGCGCCTTCGCGTAGGAATACGTCGGCGTGGCGTCGAGATAGAAGTAACACTCCTTCACGTCCTCGCCGTGGTTGCCCTCCGGGTTCGTGAGCCCGAACAGGCGCTCCTTCAGAATCGGGTCGCGCCCGTTCCACAGCGCCAGGGCAAAACAAAGCCTGCACTCGCGGTCGGTGAACCCGAGCAGGCCGTCCTCGCCCCACCGGTAGGCGCGGCTGCGCGCCTGCTCATGCGTGAAATACGACCAGCATTCGCCGTCGGGAGAGTAGTCCTCGCGCACCGTGCCCCATTGCCGCTCGGCGAGATACGGCCCCCACCGCTTCCAATTCCTCGCCCGGCGCCCGTCCTCCTCGAGACGCTGCTGCTCGGCGTTGGGGGTTGGCGGCTCTCCGGGTTTGCCTGTCATGCGTGGATCGCCGGCGCGGCCGGCTTGAGTCTGGGCGTGGTCCGCCGGGCGATTCGCTGGCCGGACCCGGCGCCCGCCGGACCCGCGTTTCCCCGAATCAGGCCGGCCGGTTGGCGCCGGCCGCAACGGTTCACCCGACGAGGCAATCTAGCCGACGCCCCGGTTTTTCGCAAAGTCAGGCGCGCATTTCTCCGAGCACGTAGTCGAGGATGAACTCGGCCACGGCGGACTTGGGCGCCGGCCCGAAGCGCAGCGGCTTCGTGTCGCGCCCGAGCAGGACGATGGCGTTGTCCTCCGCCTCCATGCCCACGCCCGGCCGGCTCACGTCGTTGGCCACGATCCAGTCCAGGCTCTTTTCCTCCAGTTTGCGCCGCGCCGAGGCCTCGAGGTCGAGCGTCTCCGCCGCGAACCCCACGATCGTCTGCCCCGGCCGCTTGCGCCCCGCGAGCGTCCGCAAAATGTCCACGGTCGGCACCAGCTCCAGATCGAGCCCCGCGCCGCTCTTCCTGAGCTTCTCCGGCGCGATCGCCTTGGGCCGGTAGTCGGCCACGGCGGCGACCGCGAGGAACAGCTCGCAGGCCGCAAACAGCGGCTCGCACGCCCGGAGCATGTCGGCGGCGGACACCACCCGATGGATCAACGCGCCGGGCGGCGGCGGCAGCGCGACCGGGCCGCTGACGAGCTCCACCGCCCAACCGCGGCGGAGGGCAGCCTCCGCCAGCGCATAGCCCATCCGACCGCTGGACCGGTTGCTGAGGAACCGCACGGGATCGAGGTGTTCGCGGGTCGGGCCGGCCGTGATCAGGCAGCGTCGGGAGTTCGTCACGCCGACAGTGATGACATCCGGAGCTGGCGGTGTCCATCGCGGTCGGCGGGCCCCACGATGGCAAATCCTGCCGGCTGCAGTCGGTCACAAAACTCGTTTGAGCGCGTCGGGACTGCCCTTCGTCATCAAGACGTAGACCAGGCCCCGGCTGGCCCACGTCGCCGTGCTTCGTTCGCCGCGGGTGAGCAGGACCGGCGCGTGTTCCGCCCCCGCGGTGCCAAAGTCGCGGCTCCGTGCAAGGTACAGGTGGTACCAGCCGCCGTGGCGGAAACAGATTTCAAACACGTCGTGCCCGGCGATCGTCACCGTGCGGCAGCCGTCCGCCTTGAGTTGCGCCAGATCCACCGCCGGCAGCGCCGTCATGCGATTGTCCGGATTCTCCAGCCACGCGCCGAGGACGCCGAGCTTGTCCGCATGCGGCCCCGTGTGGGCGCTGAACGGATCGTCGAGCGCCAGCCGGGTAACCTCCTCCGGCCCGGACGCCCGGACGCCGACCAGCCAGTAGGTCGCCGCCGCCCCGGCGACGACGGCCACCGACGCCGCGACCGCCAGCCAAGCGGGCAGGCGCCGGCGCACCGGGGCCGCGGGCGTGCTCAGGTGCGCGCCGGTGAGAATGGCCTCCCGCAGTCCTGCCGGCGTCGCGGCGGCGCGCAGCTTCGCCGCCACCGCCGCGTCGAACGCCTGTTCGCGCGCCAGCCAAGCGCCGAGCGCCGGGTCGGCCTTCGCCTGGCGCAGCGCCTCGCAAAAGACCGCGTCGCCCGCGTCGCGGCCGCTCGGGCGGTAGGCCCGGAGAATGAACTTTGCCTGCTCGTTGTTCATGGCGTTTTGCGCATCGGCTGGATTGAAAACGGCACCACGTTGTCGCGCGCGGCCTTCGCGCGTTCGGCGAGGATGGACCGCAGCTGGGTCTTGCCCCGGGACAGTCGCGACATGACCGTGCCGATGGGAATGTCCAGCGCCTCCGCGATCTCCTGGTAGCTCAAATCCTCCAGGTAGAACAGCGTGAGCGGCGCCCGGAAAACCTCGTCGACCGCCTGCAGCGCGACCACCACCGTCTCGGCGTCGAGCGCGGACACCAGGTCGACCTCCGGCGCCGGGGGATCGGATTCATCCGGCGGGAGGTCCTCCAGCGCCGACACCCTTCCGTCGCGGCGCCGCCCGCGCAGGAATTCGCGGTAAAGCGTGGTGAAGAGCCAGGACTTGGCCTTGCTCATGTCGCGCAACGCCTGGCCCTTGGTGGCCCAGATGAAGAAGGTCTGCTGGGTGAGGTCCGAGGCGTCCGCCTGGTTCTTGGCCAGGCTCAGGGCGAAGCGATACAGCGACGCGTAGTTCGCGTCCACGAGCTGCGTAAACGATTCGGACCCCATGAGGTTGAGGAGGCGGTGCGGGACCGTATTATTCCCGAAAAAACGCCTCGCGTCGAGGGCCCGGGAGCGAATCTTGGCATCATGTTCCGGGTCCTGCTTCCCCCCAACCTGGTCGCCGCCGCGGCCCGGGACGCCATCGCGGTCAAGATCGAGTTCGACCCGGCGGCGGCGCGCGCCGCCGAGCTGGCGCCGGGGTTCGCCTGGCTCCGGGAGCGACTGGGGGCCCCGGCGCGCTCCCCCGCGTTTCTCCAGCTCGGCCGCGCCCAGCTGCGCGATTTCACCGAGCTCATGGAGAACCAGCCGGTGTTTTTTTGGGTGAACCGGCCCGCCGAGCCGCTGCCCTGGCGGGAGGGCACGCTGGCCGGCGTCACCGAGCACCTCGCGGAACCGGAGGCGCCCGAGCCCGCCCCGGAGTCGGCCGCTGCGGCCACCCCGCCCTCCCCCCGGCGCCCCAAACCCGGCCCGGTCGTCGCCGGCACACCCCTCATCGTCGACGGGAGCGAACATTACCTGGCGCTGACCCTGCCCTCGCGTGAGCATCCGACCTACGACGAGGCGCTCGCGCTGGCACGGAAGCACGACTTCATCCTCGAGACCACCAACCGCCGCTGGTGGCTCCGCGACCGCCACAAGACGCTCAACTTCCTCGCGGCGCAGTGGGACCGGCTGCGGGAGCATTTCGGCGCCCAGTTCACCGCCAACTTCGAGAAAAACACCGCCCGGCTGCGCCTCGCCGCGGTGCGCTGCGCCGCGGTGGAGGCCGGCGCCGGGTTCGACGTCACGCTCGAATTGCAGACCGGCCGTGCCGCGGCCGACGCCGTGGGCTCTGCGCTGGACGGAGGCCGGAGCTACGTCGAGGACGGCGGCGACATCGTGCTGCTGCCGCCGGCCACGGTCGAACGACTTGCCCTCGCCCAACGCCAGCTCCTGAACGACGCGGCGAGCGTGGTTGCCCCGCGCCGGACGGTGCGGATCGAGGGCGCGCGTCTGGCCGAGGCCGACGCTGTGCTCGCGTCGGTCGCGCCGGATTTCCGCCCGCCCGAAGTCTGGCTGGAGCGCAGTGCCGCCCTGCGCAACCTTTCCCGGCTGGCGCCCGCCCCCTTGCCGCCGGATCTGGATTCCGTCCTCCGCCCGTATCAGCGGATCGGCGCCGCCTGGCTCTGGCACCTTTACCGCCACGACCTCGGCGGCATCGTCGCCGACGAGATGGGGCTCGGGAAAAC
>JBAIXJ010000778.1:0-1576 GCA_037916645.1 Opitutales bacterium
GGCACCCGGCTGCGGGGCCGGCGCATCCTCATCGCGACGGGTTCACGCGTCGCGGTGCCGCCCGTGCCCGGCCTGGCGGAGGTCCCGTTCTGGACCAGCGACCAGGTGCTGGAGCTCGATTTCGTGCCCGAGAGCGTGATCGTGCTCGGCGGCGGCATTGTCGCCTGCGAGCTGTCGCAGTTCCTCCACCGCATCGGCGCCCGCGTCGTGCTCGTCCAGCGCAGCCCGCACATCCTCCGCGATCACTCCGCCGAAGCCGGGCAGGTGGTCCAGCAGGCATTCCGCGACGAGGGCATCGAGGTGTTTGCCGGGACCAAGGTCACGGCGGTCCGCAAGGATGCCCGTGGCTTCGCGGTGACGTTTGCGCACGAGGGCCGCACCGTGACGCGCCGGGCCCGCCACCTGTTCAACGCCCTCGGCCGCGAGCCCAACACGGCGGGACTGAATCTCGCGGCCGCCGGCTTAGCCGTGAGCCCGGAGGGCCGGGTGCGCGTGAACCGCTGGCAGCAGACCGCGCAACCGCACATCTACGCGGCGGGCGACGTTTGCGGCCCCCACGACATCGTCCACCTCGCCATCGCGCAGGGGGAGCTGGCCGCGCGGCATGCGTTTGGCGTCAAGGGCATCAAGCCGGTCGATCCGTCGCTCCTGCTCAACGTGGTGTTCACCGACCCCCAGCTGGCGACGATCGGCGTGCCCGAGCGGGAGTTGCAGGAGCGGGGGCGCCGGTACCTCGCGGCGTCGTATCCGTTCAACGACCATGGCAAGTCCATCCTCATGGAGGCCCACTACGGCTACGTGAAGGTGCTCGCCGATCCGGAGCGGGGCCGCATCCTGGGCGCCGAGATCGTGGGCAAGGATGCCGGCGAACTGATCCACTGTTTCAGCGGTCCGCTGGCGATGCGCGCCACGGTGTTCGACCTGCTGCGCGCCCCGTGGTACCACCCCACCCTCGCGGAGATCATCACCTATCCGCTGGAGGAGATCGCCGACCAGGTGCGGCACTGAGCCCCCCAAGCCGGCGGAATCAACCGGCCAGAGTCAGCAGGTCCCCCAAGTCGACCTTCCGTTCGTAGAGCGCCTTGCCGATGATGACGCCGTCCAGGTTCGGATGGCGTTTTTTTGTCTCCAGCAGGCGCGCCACATCATCGCGACTGCCGACGCCCCCCGACGCGATGACCCGGCACTTCACCCCCTTCAGCATGGCCTCCTGCGCGGCGAAGTTGGGGCCGGTCAACATCCCGTCAGTGCTGACGTCGGTGTGGATCAGGGTGGCGACGCCGAGAGCCTCCATGCGGCGCGCCAGCTCGACGGCGGCGGTGCCGGTGGTTTCCACCCAGCCCTTCACCGCGACGCGGCCGCCGCGGGCATCGATCCCCACCGCGATCCGGTCCCCGAACGCCTGGACCAGCTCCGCCACGAAGGGTTCGCTCTGCGTGGCGCGGGTGCCGATCACGACCCGGCTCGCGCCGAGCCCCAGCACCTGCTCGACGGCGGCGCGGGTGCGCAGACCGCCCCCGAATTGCACCTTGAGGCCGAGGGCGGCGATCGGCGCCACGGCCGCGAGATTCGCCGG
>JBAIXJ010000779.1:0-3512 GCA_037916645.1 Opitutales bacterium
CCGGCCCGCGCCACGGGATCAACATCGGAACCGTCCGTTGATAGCGGAGGTACGGATCGCCGAACTGCGCCACCAAATCCCGCTCCTCCCAGCGGGTGCCCAGCACGACCCACAGCGTCCAGAGCACGCTGAAGACCAGGCGGTCGAGCGTGATGTCCGGGTTCGCCCAGATGAATACCAGCATGCAGGAATAGAGCGGATGGCGGACCCAGCGGTACGGACCGCGCACCGCGAGGGGAACGTGGACGAGCGGCCGGCCGCGCAGGTGCGCCAGCAGTTCACGGCCGCCGAAGGGGTCAAACTCGCCGAGCGCCCGGATGCCCCAGGCAAAACCGATCGTCGCCAGGCACGCCGCCGCGCGGGGCAGGAGGCGCCACGGACCCGGCAGCGCCAGGAGGGTGACCGGCGTCGTCTGCCACAACAGGACGACGGCGCCCAGGGCCAGCCCGGAGGCGATGCTGTAGACTGCCGCCGTCTGGGATGATGGCACGATCGCCTCGAGACGGGCGCGAAATGCGCGCCGGATCATGCCGCTGTGCTGGACGAAAAACAGGAGCGACAGGCCGGCGTCCCACCCGAGCGCCCCGGATTCGCCCAGACCGAGGTCGACGGCGACGGGCGTGCGCCACACCAGGAATACGCCAAAAAGCAGCAGCGAAGCCCCGCCGCAGGCGACGGCAAGAACAAGCACGGTGTAGGCCCAGATTCGTTTCACCCGTTCGCGCGCCGGCCGGAACCGCAGCACGCCGGTCGTATTATCGGGCGCGCGCCGCGCCGGGGCGACCCAAAACACGGCCGGGCCAGGCTGGGCGGACCCGCGGGAGGAGGCCGGACTGGGCGGGGCAAACGCGACGGTGGCCGCCGTCCCGCGCCCAGCCAGTCACTTGACGAGGAACGTGGCGAACTGCCCCCAGGCGTCGGTCGGCGCGATGCGCATGATGAGCAGGTCGACGAGCGCCAAAGCGGTCAATCCGAGGGCAAGCCAGCGGTCAAAGGCCCGGGTCAGCGCCCATTTCACGAGCAGGAACACGACGCCCGTGAGCACGGCCACGAAGAAGGGTCCGAACAACTGCCCCCAGATGCCGGCGGCGTAGAGTTCCGGGAGCCCGGTAATCCGGTCGGTCGCGGCGGGGATCACGGCCAGCGTGGCCAGCAGCATCATCGGGCGGTGGATTTCGGGGCGCCGGCGATTGCGGATCCCGAGGGTCACGAACCCGGCAAAGGTGAGGATCGCGAAGATCGGGATGGCCATGAAATGGACGCGGTTCAGGCCCCAGAGCGTCACGTCGGGCTCGAAGCGCGTCGTCTGGATGGGCAGGTACAATCCCAGCAGGACCATGCTGACCGCGAGCACGGCGCCGAGGATGCCGACCTTCATATGCACGCGCTTGTTGCCGCTGACGATCAACAGGGGCTGCACGAGGAAAAGGATCACCCACAGGGTCATCGATACGCCGTGGGCGATGATCAGGCCCTTGATCGGCGGCGCCAGCGGATGCCCCGGATAGCCCTGGCCGCGCAGATAAAACTGCTGGAAGCCGAGCAGCATGAACACGAACAGGAGGACGGCGGCGGCCGGATAGAGCAGGCGGCCGGGATTGGAACGGGACGGGGCTTCCGTCCGGACTTCGCGGGAGGAC
The DNA here is from genome assembly GCA_037916645.1 of Opitutales bacterium. Lineage (GTDB taxonomy): Bacteria > Verrucomicrobiota > Verrucomicrobiia > Opitutales > Opitutaceae > Fen-1467. The sequence continues at coordinate 1,641 of JBAIXJ010000779.1, forward strand.
AGGGGCAGTGCGGGATCCATGGGGTGGTGGGGGGTAGCCGCGAACGCCCGCCGGGTTCGGCGGGCGGAGCGCGGAAAGCCGCAACTAATCCCGTTTGCAGGGGAGCGCAAGAGGACGGCACCTTATCCCGCCTGCGACCGCGGGACCCGGGGTTCCGGCGCCGCACGAGCGGCGTCGGCGGTTCGCCTGCGGGAATCGGTCGCCCCGGGGGACGCCGTCGCGCCTCAGGATTTGGCGTGGGCCGGCGCGTGGTGCCGGCCCACGGGCTGGCGGTGGTCGCGGAACCACTCGCGATCGCGATCCATTTCCGCCTTCAGCTTTGCGCGCGCGCGATGCAGGCGGATTTTCACTGCCTCCAGACTCACGCCGAGCACCTCGGCGATGTCGCCGTTCTTCAATCCTTCGAGTTCGCTCAGGACCAAGACGGTCCGGTAATGGGGGGGCAGCCGTTCCACCAGCTCCATCAGGCGGTCGCGCATCTCGTCCCACATGAGTTGCTGGTCCGCGGACGGCGCCTCGTCCGTCATCGCTGCATCCGCCTCGTCGACCCCGCCGACGCCGTCCCCCGCCGCGTCGATCGGAGCGGCGCTCCTCGCCTGCTGGAAGGAGGCGCGGCGAAGGCGGTCCCGTGCCGCGTTGGTCGCGATGCGGTACAGCCAGGTCGAGACCGCGGCATGCCCGCGGAAATCCGGCAGGCCCTGGATCACCTTCAGAAAGACATCCTGGGTGAGGTCCTCGGCCTCATCCGGGCCGACGATCCGCGCCAGATAGCGCCGGATCACCGGCTGATAGGCGGCGTAGATCCTCAGGAAATCGGAGTTCTCCGTCTTCATGCGGTGGTTTCCCCATTCGCCTGGCAGCCTCGTCGCGGACTGGAACGCGCAGGCATTTGATGGTCAGTTTCTATGACCGTCGGGTCACCGCAGCAAGGAAGTTGTCGAAAATGCGCGCCCGCCGGGCGCCCGGGCGGAACCGGGTCCCAGATTCAGTTGGCGTGGCCGCGGGAAGGCGGATAATGCCGGGACATGCGCTACCACCCGCCCCCGTGGTTGCAGGTCGCCCCCGATGGGCAGAACGGAGACTACTATTCCCGTCTTCGGCCCGACCTGATCGCGGCGATTCCGGACGGCTGCGGCTCGGTGCTGGACGTGGGTTGCGGGAAAGGGACGCTCGGCCGCTGGTTGAAGGAGAACGGCGTGCGCACCGTTCGCGGCGTGGAGCTGTCACCCGCCGCCGCTGGGGAGGCCCGGAAGTGGCTGGACGAGCTCGTGCTCGGCGACATCGAGCGGGTCGAATTCCCGTGGCCCGAGGCGTCCTTCGATTGCATCGTCTGCGGCGATGTGCTCGAGCACACGGCCGATCCCTGGGCGGTGGTCGGGCGGCTGAAACGCCTCCTGGCGCCGGGCGCCTGCATCGTGGCCGCCATCCCCAATGTCGCCTATCATCGCAACCTGCGGCGGATGCTGCGCGGCCGGTGGGACTACGTCGACGAGGGGCTGCTCGACCGCACGCATTTGCGGTTCTTCACCTATCCAACGATCGAGGAGCTCTTCGACCGCAACGGCATGGTCATCGAGGCGGTGTTCACGAGGCCCGAGGCCGGGCTGAAGATGCGGCTGCTGAACGCGGTGCTGCTCGGCGCGCTGCGCCACACGCTGAATCTTCATTTCATCGTCCGGGCGGGGATGAGGAAATAGAGCCGGAGACCAAAGCCCGGAAGACAGAGGTCAGAGGTCGGCGGTCGAGGGTCAGGAGGCAAAAAGCCGGCATTCCGGCTTCAGAGCGCAACCCAAAACCCAAGACCCAAAACTCAAAACCCAGAGCGCCGCGCCGCGCCCGGCGTCAGCCGGCCTCATGCTGCCGGTCGTAGAG
>JBAIXJ010000780.1:0-5983 GCA_037916645.1 Opitutales bacterium
GTCTTGGCGTTGAGCCAGAGTTCGCCGCGGGCATTGCGATTGAACCAGAAGATCTCGCCGGCATGTTCCACGAACACCGGCTTCTCCCGCGGTTTCGCCGGCACCTTGAGCCCGGCTGCCGTCAGCGTTGCCTCCAGTTCCTCGGCGGTCCGGTGAAGCTGCTTGGCCAGGGTACCGATCTCCGCCGCCAGCCCTCCCCGGGAGGTTTCCTTGAGCAGGAGCCGCACGGCGGCGAGCGGCGCCGCGGCGGACGGGGCCGCCTGGCCCTTCGCGCCGCCAGCGTCCGCCTCGGGAGCAACCGGCGACGCGGCGTCGGCTCCCGCGGTCGGCGCCGGAAGGCCGGCCGCATCGGCCGGCTTCGCCGCGGCGGTCGCCCCGGCTTCCGGCGAGGGCGCGTTCGCCCGTTTGCGCGCATTGATCCAGATCTGGCCGTTTCGGTCGCGATTGAGCCAGTAGTCAAAGTCGCCGACGGCCACGACCGCGGGCTGGTCGTTCGCGCCGGCGGGCACGCTGAGCCCTAGGCCGGCAAAAGCCGTCTCCACCGCCGCAGGATCGGACTTCAGCGCGCGGGCGAGGTAGCTGACGCTGCCGGAAAGACCGGGATCGCGGCGGTTGCGGCGCATCATCGGCCGCAGGCGATCCAGCAGCCCGGGGCCGGCCGGCAGGGGTTCCGCCGGCCGGGCCGTCCCGGTCGCGGGGCCGGAGTCGCCGGCGGCATCGGCGGCTTGGGACTCCAGCCGTGGCGCAACGCCTTCCGGAGTCCCGCCCCCGCCCTCCGGGCTCACGCCCTCGTCGACCTTTTTCGCCGTGACCACGCGGAAGGCGGCCCTCGGCTTTTCACGCGTGTTGATCCAGAGCTGGCGGCGGCTGTTGAGATTCAGCCAGTAGAGATCTCCGTCATATTCCAGGTGAACCGGCTGGTCCTTCGGGCTGGTGGGAATGGTGAAGCCGCACTCCTTCAACGCTTCGATCAGATCCGTCTCCGTCTGTCCGAATTTCTTCGCGAGATACTCGACCCCGACGGCCATGCCCGCGCCCCTCTGGTTGCGGCGCATGTGGGGGCGGATCGCCTCGAAAAATGTGGGCAGCTCCTCCTCGTCGTCCCAATCGTCGGAATCCTCCTCCGCCGCCGCCTCCTCGTCGTCGTCCGATGCGTCGTCGCGCAGCGGCCGCAATGACTCCTCGCGGGCGAGCAGCGACTCGCGCCGCTCCTCCGCCTCCGCCCGCAGTTCGCCGGCCGTCGGCACAGCGACGATGCTCTCCTCCGGCGGGGCCGGAACGGCGCCGGACTTCAGGCTCGGCGTCGGGGCGGCCGGTGTCTCCACCACCCAGTCCCGCATTACCGGGCGCCGGGCCAGGCCCGAGAAGGCGAGCGGATTGTCGGGCCGGGTCTGAAAATGGATGATCTCCCACTCCTCCTTGCCCAACTGATTCAGATGCTGCTCGAGCAGCTGCGGCGAAGCAAAACCGAGCGCCCCGCTGGTGATGACCTTGTATTCCCAAGTTGGCATGTTCGACGGCAAAGAGTGTCACCCATTCCAGAACGGCCGGTCAACGCGAGCCAAAAGTGGTCGAAGCGCCTCCTCGTCCGGGTGGTCGGAGTCGCGCCCACGGCCCCGCGGAAGGGCGGCCGCGTCACCGGGCCGCCGGCGCAAGTGCCCTGAAGAAACGGTGGCTCACCGGGCGGCGCTGCTCCGCGGTCAGCGGCGGCAGTTCGGGCAGGGCGTCGGCCTTGGCCGCCCCCAACTGGGCGCGGCAACCGGCGCGAAACTCCTCCCATCGGACCGCGAGTCCTTCCGCGCGGTTTTCCCGCCGGGGCGCGGATGCGTCCGGGGCCGCTCCGGCCGGCGGGCTGATGCCTCCGGCGAGAAGCGGGGGCGCGCCGGCCACCTGCCGCAGCAGGCTGCGCCATTCGGTCAGCAACCGGTCGATGTCGCCCCGACCGGCCGACTCCTGCGCGGCGGCGAGCTCCCCGCGGCGGGCCTTTTGCTCGATCCGCGCCCGCACGATTTCCGCGGCGCCGCAGCCGTACTGCGGCGGAACGCCGCGCTCGAGCCAGCCCTCCACCGTGAACCGCCGGTACGTGGATTCACAAATCCGGGCGAGACGCCCCAGGATGCGCGGGTTGGTGCCGGCAAAGCGGTCGCCCGCGAAGAGGTTGGCGCAATCGAACAACAGATCGTCCAGGGGATAGCTCCGATCCTCGAGCGCCGCCGCCAGGGCCAGCCCTTCCGGCCCGAGGAAGAACGACGCGATCTCTCCCCGCGGCGTCAGGCCGAGGGCACGGTCAAGGAGCCCGAGCTTCTGCCACTGCCAGAGCAGGGTCGGCTGCGGGCTCAGCGCGCGGCACTCGTCCGCCAGGGGGCAGGTCGCGCACGCGGGATGGGGATTTCTCTGGCGGCGCACCAAGCGGGCACGGCCGGTGTCGGTGGCCTGGCCGCAGGGCACCTCCGCCGGATTGCGCGCCCCCGTGACCTCGATGCCCACGGTCAGCGGCTCGGAGGCAAAGAAACGTCCCGCCGCCGCCCGCGCCACCGCGGCCGCCCCGCCGCCGGCGCGGAGCTGACGCAGGATGAAGGCCCACGGCAGCGGGGCCGCCCGTTTCAGCCGCAGGGGCTGCGCCCGCCGCAGGCGCGGCATGCTGCCGCTGCACAGCACAAAGCCCGCCTCATCCAGGCCGCGGCGCCCCGCGCGGCCGACCATTTGCAGCAACTCGTGCGGCTCGATCTCGTGCTCCAGCTGGTTGAAGCGATAGCTGGACGCGGTGATGAGCACCGAGCGGAGCGAGAAGTTGATGCCGGAGCTCAGTCCCAGCGTCGCGACGACGGCGCGGAGCTGCCCGGCCTTGGCCAGCGGCTCGATCGCGCCCGCCCGCTGCGCATAGGTCAGCCCGCTGTGGTGGTACGCAATGCGCTGCTTCACGAGTCGGACGAGGCCCGGGCCGAGGAGATTCTCCTGCTCGGCGGTGAGCGCGAGGGGATCCGCCAGCGGCAGCTCGCGGGCGAACTGCCGGGCCAGCCGTTCGGCCTCCAGCCGGTGGGGAGCGAAAACCAACACCGGGCCCAGCCCTTCCCGCAACGCGCCCGCGACGCGCCGGCTCCAGAATCCCTCGATGCTTCGCGGCAGGCCATGGACGAAATCATCGACCTCCACCTCCTCCAACGGGACCGGTCGCTCCCGATGCTGGACGAGTTCAGCCCGCCGCCCCAGCCGCTTCAGCCACGACACCACCTCCTCGGGGTTGGCCACGGCACCGCTCAACATGAGCAGCTGCACCGGCAAGCCGACGCCAAGCAGCGCGCCCTCGTAGTGGTTGCCGCGGTCGGGATCGGCGAGCCACTGGTATTCGTCGACGACGAGAAGCTGAAACGGGTACGCGCCCTTGGCCGAAATACCGTTCGATTGAAGCGCCTCGCACGAGCCTGCCGCCTGCGCGGCGTCCCCCTGCAGCCACGCCTGAACGGCCTCCAGCGTTGCCACCACGACAGGCGCGTCCGCGGCTATTGCCACGTCACCCGTCACAATGCCAACCCGCCATCCGCGTGCGCGCCACTCGGCATATTTGTCATTGGCGAGGGCACGCGTCGGCACTGTGAAGACAGCCCGCCGCGAGAAATTGGTTTGTTCAGCCCATCGCTCAAAAACATAGGTCTTTCCGGCACCGGTTGGGGCATCGACAACAACGTCCGACCCAGCGCTAAGCAATTGGATTGCTTCGGCTTGCCAATTATCTGGCAACATGAGCCTTTGCATGCCTTCAAATGCTCCCAAGCGCACGAAGCGAATCCTAGAAACCAGCGACCATCCGTCAATAGTCACGTCAATCGGCAGCGCAATCAGAGTTGAAACGATCGTTTGAAACATTAGTTTCACATCATCCAACCCGCCATGGCCAAGTCCTCCGCAGCCACACAAGCGCGCATTTCTTCGGCTGCCGGACAGCTTTTTGCCCAGCACGGGTTTTCGCGCGCCTCCCTCCGGCAAATCACGAAAAAGGCCGGCGCAAACCTTGCAGCCGTCAATTATCACTTCGGCGCCAAGGAGGATCTGTACCGGCAGGTGGTGCTGCGTCATGTCCAAACGATCAACCGCGAACGCGTGAGACTGCTGGCTCAGGCGGAGCAACTCGCCGGCGATCAGCCCGTGCCGCTCCGCGCGGTGGTGGAAACATTTGTTCGTCCCCTGATGCGCCACGCCTCCGATCCGGAGATCGGCGGTCCCCCATTTCTGCGACTGGTCGCCCGAGAGCTCATCGAGCACCAGCCCTTTCTGCGCGAGGAATTGTCGAGTGAACTCGACCCTGTGCTGGAGCGTTACGCCCGGGTCGTGAGCCAATCCCTGCCGGGCGTCTCATCCGCCGAACTCACTCTGCGGCTGCAGTTCACGACCGGCGCCCTGCTGCATGCCGGGGTCATCTGGCACGAACTGGTCCAGCAGGCGCAGGCAGGGCATGAGGCCCGAGATCTCGACGTCTGGATCCGCCGTTTGGTGGATTTTTGTACCGCCGGCCTCGGCGCGCCGGCTGGCCAGAGCTGAACACCCGGCTCGATCTCGCCGGACCGTTCCGCGGCATCCCTGGTCTGGCACCCTCGAGGTCGCGACCCGCGGTTCCACCCATCGGCGGTGGCGTTCCGCTGCAAAACCGCGATCTGACGCCGCGAGCCGGCCGAAACCCTCCACCGAGGGCATGGACGGAAGATCGTCCCACGCCCCCATCTCTGCGTGGCCGCCATCGGCGAAAATCGCGTAAATCCCATTTGATCTCATTCCAACCGCCGCCTGACCGATTATATTGGGAACAACCAGACCGGTCGTTGCTCTCAACCAACGAGACACACCAAGCTATGATTGAAACCGTCATCGTTCTCGCGCTGCTGACCGCCTTGGTGGCGACCGAGCCCGACCAACACCGGAGGCCGGAATAAGGCTGTCCCCGTCACGCCCGGTTTGCCGGGGACGCCGACTCCACCATCGCCCTTCGCAGCCCTTCCCTAGAAAACAACCAAGGCCGCCCCCGCGAGGGAGGCGGCCTTGTTCTTTCTGCGCGGCAAAACACTACGCGGGGGCAAACCTTCGCAGGTACTTCAAGGCCACGCCGAATTCATGCGGCAATGGCGCGCGCAAAATGACGGGCTCGCGCGTCACGGGGTGCGCCACCACGAGTTCGCTGGCGTGCAACGCCAGGCGGTTGATGAGCGGCCGTTCCTCGGCGCGGTGTTTGTAGCCGCGCTTGAGATTCGACAGCAACAGCCGGGTCCCATCACCGTAGAACGGATCGCCCAGGATCGGGAGCCCCGAGGCCGCAAGATGCACCCGGATCTGATGGGTCCGGCCCGTTTGCGGCCGGCACTCGAGCCACGCGAAGCCTCGAAAACGCTCCCGCACCGTGAAGGCCGTGGTGCTGGGCCGGCCCTTTTTGCCGGCCGGCCGCATGAGGCCGGGCCGGCGTTCGTCCGCCTGCAGCGCAGCTGCCACCGTGAATTCCGCCGAAGCGGGCGCGCCGACCACCAGGGCCAGATAGAGTTTTTGCGCCGCCTTCGCCTGGAACTGACCGCTCAGAAAATCGAGCGCGGCCTTGGTCTTGGCGCACAGGAGGACGCCGCTGGTGTCTGCATCGAGACGATGCACGTTCGCAATGCCGTGGCCCAGTCTTGCATGGACCTGCGCCATGAGGTTGGGGCGCTCCTTGTCCCAGCGGTCGGGCGCCACCAGGAGGCTGCTCGGTTTGTCGAACACGAGCAAAGCGTCATCCTCGTAAATGACCGGCGGGAGCGCCATCCGCCACCAGATGAGAAGAAGTCCGGGAAAAGTCACGGGAAAGTTTGCCCGACCGGCGGTCGGCCCGACGGAAAGCCCCGCGCGTCCGGTCCGGCTTCCGGCTGGCGGGGACGTCGCCGCGGCGTTCGATATTCGGTCAAAATCGAGTAAGCTCCCGGCCCGGTGGGGAATTCGCTTGCCGGTTCCTCCCGCCCGTCTTCGTTTG
>JBAIXJ010000781.1:0-2309 GCA_037916645.1 Opitutales bacterium
TGAGGGCGACGATCGTCGCGCTCAGGCCGACGGCGAGCGAAACGCGCCCGCCGTAGAGGATCCGCACCAGCAGGTCGCGCCCCAGCATGTCGGTGCCGAGCCAGTGCTGCGCGTTCGGCGCCTGGAACGTGTGCGCCAGGTCCTGGTCCTCGTAGCCGTAGGTGCTGAACCACGGGCCGGCAAAGCAGGCCACGGCCACGATCACCAGCGTCACCGCTCCGAAGACGGCCAGCTTGTTCTGCCGCAACCGCAGCCAGGCGTCGTGCCCGAGCGACGAGCCACGCTCCGCCGGTTCGGCGCCCGGAGTCTGGAGGTCGGCGGAGGTCATGGCATCAACCACGGATGACACGGATTCTCACGGATGCCGGGGCTATCTATTGGTCCTTTTTCACAGGAGCCCGCAGAGGAAACCGAGGGAACGGAGACCCGGCTCCGGATTACCAGCGGGCCTTTGCGGCCTTCTGTGAAAAAGAAACCCGTGCCCATCCGTGGAATCCGTGGTGAAAAGGAGTTCGGGTCCATCCGTCATCATTCCAACCTTATCTTGGGATTCATCCACGCCTGCAGGACGTCGACCGCGAGGTTGAGCCCGATGACGAGTGCGGCGTACAGGATCACCGTGCCGAGCACGAGCGTGTAGTCGCGGTTGAACGCGCTGTTCACGAACTCGCGGCCGAGGCCCGGGATCTGGAAGATCGTCTCGATGACAAACGACCCGGTGAGGATGCCCGCGGTGGCCGGGCCGAGGAATGCGACCACGGGCAGCAGTCCGCCCCGGAGGGCGTGCCGGGTCACGACGCGGAACTCCGACGCGCCCTTGGCCCGGGCGGTGCGGATGTAGTCTTGGTGCAGGACCTCAAGCAGCCCGCCGCGCGTGAGCCGGGAGATCGGCGCGGCGTAGGCGAGGCCCAGCACGAGCGCCGGCAGGACGCGGTCGCCCGGCAGGTACCACCCCGAGGCGCTGAACCAGCCGGCATGAATCGCGAAGATCAGCACGCACAACGGACCCACGACGAAGGTGGGCACCGACAGGCCGAACGTGCCGAAGGCCGTGGCCGCGTAGTCGGCCCAGGTGTTGCGCCGCAGCGCGGCCACGGTCCCAAGCGCGAGCCCGAAAGTCAGGGCCACCAGCAGCGACCAGGCACCCAGCTCCACCGAGACCGGCAGGGTGTCGCCGAGGATCTCATTGACCGTGCGGTTGGAATATTTGAAGGAGGGGCCGAAGTCGCCGTGCGCGAGATGGCCGAGGTAGTCGAAGTACTGGCGGACCAGCGGCCGGTCGAGGCCGTAGTGCGCCTCGAGGTTGCGCAGGATCTCCGGCGGCACGGCCTTCTCCGCGGTGAACGGCCCGCCCGGCACGAACCGCACCATGAAAAACGTGGCGGTGACGATGAGAAACAGCGCCAGCAGCGACTGCAGCAGGCGCCACGTGATGAACCGCAGCATGGGCGACTCGGAAGGGTGGGAGTGAGAGTGAAGGTGAAAGCGGGCCGGAGACGAGGAAACTTTTCGGCGCTCCGTCCTCCGCCATCTCCTGATTCTCTCATTCTCCTATTCTCTCATTTTCTTGTGCCCTATTCCCTCACTCCCTCATTCCCCTCCTCCTCCAGGTAAACGTACTTCCACGGATGGTTGTCCAGCAGGGTGGGGTAGTAGCCGTGCACGCTGGGGGCGACCAGGTGGTTCCGCGTGTAGAAGTAGACTGGAATGATCGGCATCTCGTCCATCAGGACCTGGTCCAGTTGCTGGAAAAGGGCGTTGCGCTCCGCGGAGGAGGCCGTGTGCGCGGCCGCGCGCAGCAGGCGGTCGTACTCGGCGTTGCTGAACCCGGTGCTGTTGTTGCCCCCGTCGGTCGCCCACAATTCCGCGAACGTCTGCGGGTCGACGTAGTCGGCGATCCAGCCGCCCCGCTCGATCTGGTAGTTCATGGTGCGCTCGGAATCGAGGAAGACCTTCCACTCCTGGTTCACCAGCCGGATGCGGATGCCGAGATTGCGCCGCCACATCTGCTGGATGGCCTCGGCGACGACGCGGTTGTCCTCGAGCGTCGGGTAGAGCAGCTCGAGCTCGGGGAAGCCCCGGCCGTCGGGAAAGCCGGCGGCCGCGAGGAGACGGCGCGCCTCGGCCGGGTCCTCGTGAAACCAGGGCCGGGCGACGAAGCCGAGGGCCGGGATCGACGGGATCGAGCCGAACGCCGGCTGCTGGCCGCTGCGCAGCACGTCGCGGATCAGGCTCTCGCGGTCGAGCGCCAGCGCCAGCGCGCGGCGCACCCGCCGGTCGTTCAGCGGCGGGCGGGTGAGGTTCAGCCG
>JBAIXJ010000782.1:0-8289 GCA_037916645.1 Opitutales bacterium
TCTGGTCGGGGTTCAGGCGGCCGACGCGCTCGATCTGCGGGATCACCTTGTAGCTGCGTCCCGCGATGTTGAACCGGTTGACAAAGTTGCCGCCCAGCGCCGAGGCCAGGTCCGCCCCCACCTGCCCCAGGTTGAGCCCGAGCGTGGCGACCTTGTCGCGGTCGATCACGACCTCGGCCTGCGGCTGGTCGTACTTCAGGTCGATCTGCGGCGGGTAATAGAAGATCCCGCTCTGCATCGCCTTCGCCTGGATCTTCCGCGCGAAATCGAGCAGCTGCTCCGAGTCGGCCGTGGAGGCGATGACGAACTCGACCGGGAAGTTGCTGCCGCCCGGCAGCGCCGCCGGCGTCGTCGCGAAGATCTGCAGGCCCGGGATGGCGCCGAGCTTGGCCTGGACCTCGGGCAGGATCTGGAAGACGGTGCGCTGGCGCGGCGCATGCCAGGGTTTCACCACCACGCCGCTGAAGCCGTCGACGCCGGAGGCGGCGGCGAACGGATTCGACGGCGGGAACATGATCTGGAAGGTCAGGTCCGCCTCGGGCACGCTGCCAAACGCGGCGTCGGCCGCCTTCGCGTAGAGGGCGTTCTGGTCCGCGGTGGTGTTGGCCGGGGCGTTGATGATGCCGAAGATCACGCCCTGGTCCTCGGTCGGCGCGAGCTCCTTGGGCGAGAACTGGTACAGCGGGATCGTCAGCAGGGCGATCGCCACCCAGGCCGCGTAGATGTACGCCCGCGCGGCCAGCGCCTTGTCGAGCAACCGCCCGTAGGCCTGGCGCAGCTTGTCGAAGTGGTGGTTGATCATCCCCGTGAAGCCGCGCTCCTCCGCCGCCGCGCCGCGCAGGAGGTGCGCGGACATCATCGGCGAAAGGGTCAGGGCCACGATGCCGGAGATGGTCACGGCGCCGGCGAGCGTGAGCGCGAACTCGCGGAACAGCGCGCCGGTCAGCCCGCCCTGCAGGCCGATCGGCGTGTAGACCGCCGCGAGGGTGATCGTCATCGCGATGACGGGCCCGGCGAGCTCCCGCGCGCCGATGAGGGCGGCCTCGAACTTGGAGCGCCCCTCGCGCAGATGGCGCTCCACGTTTTCGACGACGACGATGGCGTCGTCGACCACCAGTCCGACCGAGAGCACGATCGCCAGCAGCGTCAGGAGGTTGAGCGTGAAGCCGAAGAGCTTCATCAGGAAGATGCCGCCGATCAGCGACACCGGGATCGCGATCACGGGAATGAGCGCGGAGCGAATGGAGCCGAGGAAGAGGAAGATCACCGCCACGACGATGAGCAGGGTGTCGACCAGCGTCTCGGTCACGTCGTGGATCGCGCGGGCGATGTACTCGGAGGCGTCGTAGCCGATGCCGGCCTCGAGGCCGCTGGGCAGGTCGCGCTTGATCGAATCGAGCTCGGTGCGCACGCGCTGGACGACCTCGATCGTGTTCGCATTGGGCAGCGGAAAGATGCCCATGAAGACCGCGGTCTGGCCCGAGTACCGCACCTGCGTGTCATAATCCTCCGCGCCGAGGACGACATCGGCCACGTCCTCGAGACGCACGACGGTGTCGTTCTGCTGGCGGATCACGAGGCGCTTGAACTCGTCCACCGAGTGCAGGTCCGTGTTCGCCGTGAGGTTGACCTGCACGAGCGAACCCTTGGTGCTGCCGACCGCGGCGAGGTAGTTGTTCGCGGCGAGGGCCGCGCGGACCTGGGCCGGGCTGATGTTGAGCGCCGCCATCTTGTCCGGCTTGAGCCAGATGCGCATGGCGAAGGTGCGGGCGCCGAGGATGTCGGCGCGCTGCACGCCCTGGAGCGAGGCGAGGCGCGGCTGGACCACGCGGGTGAGATAGTCGGTGATCTCCGCCTGGTTGAGGATCTTCGAGGAGAAGCTCAGATAGGCGGCCGCGATCGACGAGTCGGCCGACTGGACGCTGATCGAGGGCACCTCGGCCTCGGGCGGCAGGTCGTTGCGCACCTGGTTGACCTTGGCCGTGATGTCGGCGAGCGCCTTGGTCTGGTCGTAGTTCAGCTTGAGGCGCGCGGTGATCATCGAGTAGCCGAGCATGCTCTTCGACTCGACGTAATCGATGCCGTCGGCCGACGCGATGGCCTGCTCGAGCGGGGTGGTGACAAAGCCGCGGACCAGATCGGCGCTGGCGCCGACATAGACGGTGCCCACGACCACCGAGGCGTTCTCGCTCCGGGGATACTGGCGGATGGTCAGCGAACGCCAGGCCTGGAGGCCGGCGATGATGATCACCGCGTTGACCACGATCGCGAGGACGGGCCGGCGGATGAAGAGGTCGGTGAAGGAGGACTTCATGGTGATTGGGTGCGAGTCGGGGCGCGGGCCGGCCTCGGCGGAGGCGGGCCGATCGAAACGTGCGAGCGGGCCCCGGCGGCGCGAATCAGGTGTTGTCGGGTTTGGGTGCCAGCTGCGCGTTCGGCGCGAGCCTGTTGTCGACGACGACCGGCATGCCCGGGCGGAGCTTGAAGACCCCGGAGGAGACCACGGTGTCGCCGGCGCTCAGCCCGGAGGTCACGCTGACAAAATCGCCGCGCGCCGCCCCCAGCCGGACGAACTGCTGGCGGAGGACCTTCTCCATCCGGTTGGTCCGCTCGTTCTTCTTGTCCTCGAGCACAAAGACCGAGTCGCCATAGGGCGCGTAGAGCACGGAGGTCGAGGGGATGGCGAGCGTCTTCGTCTGCGTCGGAAGCACGACGGCCACCCGCGCAAACATGCCCGGCCGCAGCCGCTCGGCGCGGTTCTCGAGTGTCGCCTCGACGCGCACGTTGCGGGTGGTGAAGTCGATGTCCGGGTTGATCGCGGTGACCCGGCCCTCGAACGTCTGGCCGGGCGCGGCGTCGGTCGTCACGCGCACGACGGCGCCGGCATCGATCTGGGCGAGCTGCTGCTGGGGCAGCGAGAAGTTGACGTAGATCGGGTCGAGGGTCTGGAGGGACGCGATGGCGTCGCCGGCCCGCAGCATCTGGCCGAGATTCACCAGCCGGAGGCCCAGGCGCCCGGTGAAGGGGGCGCGGATGGTCTTCTTGGCGATGGCGGCCCGGAAGTTGTCCGCCTGCGCGGACGCCTGCTTGAACTGCGCGTCGGCGGTATCCAGTTCCGACTGCGAGATGGTTTTCTGCGCGAGGAGCTCGTGGGCGCGGGCGAGGCTGATCCGGGCCAGGTCCACGCTGGCCTCCGCCGCCCGCAGCTGGGCCTCCTCGGTGGCCGTGTCCTGCTGCAGGAGCAGGTCGCCGGCCTTGACCGCGCTGCCGGGCTCAAAGGCGATCTTGACCACCTTGCCGTCGAGCTCCGCGGCCACGGTCACGCCCTGCACGGCGGCCAGCGAACCGACGGCGTCGATGGTGGGCGCCCACGACTCCTCGGTGACCTGGGCCGTGGTCACCGGCTCGGCCGGGGGCACCATGGCGGCGCCGGCCGCGAACATGGTTTGGAATTGCAGCACTTTGATGCCGGCCAGGGCGCCGACGAGGAGGATCAGGCCTCCGACAGTGAAGAAAAGTCGCTTGAGCATGGTGAGGAGGGACGAGTGGGTGCGAGGTTCGGGGGGGAAAAGTCAGCGGGCCGCCTCCGCGGCGGCCGGCCGGGGCGTGCCGGACATCGCGGCCGCCTGTTCGATGATCTTATTGAGCAGGGTCACGAGCGTCTGGCGTTCGCGCTCGCTCAGGGTGCGGGTCAGCGCGGCCATGAGCTTGAAGTGCCCCGGGAGCAGGCCGGCGAGAAAGCGCTCCGCCTTCGCGGTCAGGCTGACCGACAGCATGCGGCGATCCTCCGGGTCGGGCACCCGCTTCACGAAGCCGTCGCGCTCCAGGGTGTCGACGAGTCCGGTCATGGTGGCGCGCGTGACACTGGCGGCCTCCGCAAGTTCCGCGGGCGTGCGCGGACCCGGCGGCGGGCAGCCGCCGTTGCCGTCCGCCGGCACGCCCTTGCGGTGCGGACCGCCGCCCCACAGCAGCATCAGGACGGCGAACCGGCCGGGGGAGATCTTGTGGCGGTTCAGATTGCGCTCGGCGACCGTGAACACCTCGTCGCCCGCGCGCAGGAGATGCAGGTAGACCGCGCAGGCCCACGGATCGAGGTCGGGGAACTCCTTCGCCGCCTCGAGCAGGCACTCGTACCGCGGCAGGTTCTTGATCATCAGGAAGGGCATGGGAGGGGCAACGGACAAAAGTAAGGTGGCAGACCGTAAGGCTCCTAACTAAACCGACAAGCCGCCCCGGCGTTTTTTCCGTCGGTTTTCAACATCCAGAAGCCGCCCTAATCCGCCCGGCGCCGGCCAGAAGCGGTTCCCGCAAATCATCGGCACCCCGCCGGCGGGTGGGATCCGCCGCCCGCCGCGGCGTCGCCGGTCCGTTCCGCCACCGCATCGCGCAGGCGTGCCCGCTCCTCGGGCGTCAGATCGCACCACGGCTCGCCGGGATGGCCGTGACGCATCCACGGGGGTCGCCGGCACGGCCCGTGAAACCCGCCGAAGAGGATCTTCGCGAGGACGAGCAGGCCCATCGCCTGCCACAGCGAAACCGACGGGACCGACACGACCGGCGCCAGGACGCCATTCCAGAGCAGCATGACCGCCAGGCTGAAAACGAACAGCGCGGCCGCGCCGATGAGGGGAAACAAATACCAACGCTTGCGACAGGAATCGTGGTTCATGGTGGGGATGGAATTGGAACTAAAGGAATTCCTCGCGCAGCGGCTCGAGGCGTTCGCGCAGCCGGCGGACCGCGTAGCGTTTGCGGGAAAGCAGCGTGTTGCGATTCTCGCCGGTCAGGGCCGCCATCTCCTCGAACGAGCGGCCCTCCAGCTCATGCCAGACAAACACCTGGCGCTGCTCGGGGGGCAGCTCGGCCAGTGCCGATCGCAGCCGGTCCCAAAACTGGCGTCGCGCGTATTCGCTCCGCGGCGTCTGTTCGTCGGCCAGCCAATCCTCGGGCGCCTCCTCCCGCCCCGCGTCGGCGGCGGCCGTCGCCGCGTCCGGCGATTTGCGCCGCGCCCGGTCGATGATCCGGTTGCGCGCGACCCGGTAGAGCCACGCGCTGACCTGTTCGATCGGGCTGAGGTCGACCGCGAGCGTGAACTGGTACCAGACCTCCTGCAGAATGTCCTCGGCGTCGGACGGGTTGCGCACCCGGCGCCGGATGAAGCCGAGCAGGCGCCCGCTCTGCTCCCGGATCGTCTGCTCGAGGGAGGGCTTTCCGGGATTGCTCATGACGGCCGGCAAGGGACGCACTGCGTTCACACCAGCCTAGGACGGATCTGGCCGGGAAATATTGTAGCCGGACTTTGCCGCGCCGGCGGAGCGCCGCCTACAGCGCCCGCGCGGCGGCGACCACGGCGTCCGCCGTGAGGCCGAGTTCCTTCATGACCACCGGCGCCGGCGCGCTCAGGCCGAACCGGTCGATGCCCACGACCGTGCCGTCGAGGCCGACGTATTCGCGCCAGAGCGCGGTGACGCCCGCCTCGATCGCGACCCGCTTGCGGCAGGCCGGCGGCAGGATGGCGTCGCGGTACTCCGCCGGCTGGCGGTTGAACCGTTCGAAGGACGGCATCGAGACCACCCGCACGCCCGGGCCGAGGGTTCTCGCCGCGGCCAGCGCGTGCTGCAGCTCGCTGCCCGTGGCCAGGAGGATGTGGGTGAGCGGCGCGGTTTCCTGCACGGCGACATAGCCGCCCTTGAGCACACCGGCGCGGCGGATGTGCGGCGGAATGTCGTTGAGATTGGGCACGGCCTGCCGGGTCAGCGCGATCAGCGTCGGGCCGTCGGTCCGTTCGAGCGCGGCGGCGAACGCGCCGGCCGTCTCCTCCGGGTCGGCGGGCCGGATCACCTCGAAGCCCGGGATCAGGCGCAGCGAAGAGACCGTCTCCACCGGCTGGTGCGTGGGGCCGTCCTCGCCCACCCCGACCGAGTCGTGGGTGTAGATGTAGATCACCGGCAGCTTCGCCAGCGCGGCCAGGCGCATCGCCGGCCGGCTGTAGTCCGCGAAGACCAGGAACGTCGCGCAGGAGGGGCGGAACAGGCCGTCGTAGGCGACGCCGTTGCTGATCGCCGCCATCGCGTGCTCGCGGATGCCGTACCGGATGTTTCGGCCCGCGCGGTTGGTCCGGTCAAAATCCTTGTCCGCGTTGATGTAGTTGTAGGTCGAGCCGTGGAGGTCGGCCGAGCCGCTGATGAGCAGCGGCAGTTCCGCCGCGATCGGCTGGAGCACCTCGCGCCCCGAGCCCCGCGTGCCGGGGTGCTTCACGTCAGCCGGGAAAACCGGGATCTTGGCGAGGAGCTCGGCGGCGCTGGGCTGCACCGAGCGGCGGTCCAGCAGCGCGGCCTTGTCGGGGTTGGCGGTGCGCCATGCCTCGTAGAGCTTGGTCCATTTCCGGTGGGCGCGCACGAGACGCTTCTGGTGGTCGGCGAAATAGGCGCGGACGCCGTCGCTGACGTAGAAATGCTGGTCGGCCGGCAGCCCCAGCCCGGCGCGGGCGCCGTCGGCGAATTTCGCGCCGCCCTCGCCGTGGGCCTTCGCCGTGCCCTGCACCTCGGGGATCCCCTTCCCGATGATGGTCTTGGCGATGATGAGCTGCGGCTTCCCCGACTTGGCGCGCTTGGCCCGGTTGAAGGCCTTGAGAATCGCCGCCATGTCGTGCCCGTCGGCCAGCGTCTGCACGTCCCAGCCGATGGCCTTGAAGCGCAGCGCGGCGTTCTCGCTCTGGGTCTTCGCCGCCATCGCGTCGAGGGTGACGTCGTTCGAGTCGTAGATGAGGATGAGGTTGTCGAGGCCCTGGTGGCCCGCGAACGCGACCGACTCCATGCCCACGCCCTCCTGCATGCAGCCGTCGCCCGCGAGGCAGACCACGTGGTAGTCGAAAATGGGATGCTCGGGCGTATTGAAGCGCGCCTCGGCCATCTTGGCCGCCATCGCCATGCCCACGGCGTTGCCCACGCCCTGGCCGAGCGGGCCCGTGGTGCACTCGACGCCGGCGGTGTGGCCGAACTCGGGATGGCCGGGGGTCCTGGAATGGAGCTGCCGGAACGCCTCGAGATCCGCGAGCGACAGGTCGTAGCCGCACAGGTGCAGCCAGGCGTAAAGGAACATCGAGCCGTGTCCCGCTGAGAGCACGAAGCGGTCGCGGTTAAGCCAGCGCGGCTCCTCCGGGTTGTGCTGGAGCGCGTGGCCGAAGAGCACGGCGCCGATTTCGGTCGCGCCCAGCGGCAGGCCGAGGTGGCCGATGCCGGCCTTGTGGACCGCGTCGATGGCCAATCCGCGGGCTTGGGCGCAGGCCTGGGCGAGGACTTCGGTGTTCAGTTTCATGGGCAGAGGGCGGTTGCAGGCGTTGCGCGCCGCCTTCCGCGGCGGTCGCGAGCGAGGAAGCAGGTGTAACGGCCCGGCCCGCGCGGTGAAAAGCCCAAATTTCCGCACCGTCACGGCGCGGGGTCGCGGGCCGGCGGCCAAATCCGGCGAAACCGGGGCGGAGCAGCCTCCGCCGGCGCCGGCAATTCAACCCGGCAGCGCCGGGCTCAGCTCACTCCGGCGGGCGCGGCGGGGGTGGCCGGGGATTCCGGCGCCGCCGCGGCGGCGGGCGTCGATTCCACGAGGGCCTCGTACTCGTAACGCTTCTTCTTGACGGCCATGGCCGCCTTGCCCGTCCGCTCGCGCAGGTAGTACATGCGGGCGCGCATGTTTTCGCTTTCATGCTCGATCTCGATCTTCTCGATGTTGGGCGAGTTGACCGGAAACACGCGCTCGACGCCCTCGCCGTAGCTGATGCGGCGGACCGTGAAGCTCTCGTGGATGCCGTGCCCCTTGCGGGCGATCACCACGCCGGAGAAGATCTGGATCCGCTCCTTGTCGCCTTCGCGCACCTTCGTGTGCACGCGCACGCCATCGCCCACTTTGAAGGACGGCAGGTCCTTCCTAACCTGGTGGGCGGTGATTTCCTTGATGATCGGATTCATGTGGTTGCTTCTCCAATAAATCGGGTCTGACCTGGCGGGTTTTCTCCATACGCCGCGCCAGCCGCCACTTCTGGATCTCGCCGTGGTGCCCCGAAAGGAGCACTTCCGGCACGGACATGCCGCGGAATTCGGCCGGTCGCGTGTATTGAGGAAAGTCGAGCAACTTGCCGGTGAAGCTTTCGTCCGTCAACGACTTTTCCTCCCCGAGCACGCCGGGAATGAAACGGGCCAAGGCGTCGATGAGCACCGCCGCCGCCAGCGTCCCGTTGGTCAGCACGTAGTCGCCGATGCTGATCTCCTGGTCGATGAGGCGGTCGCGGATCCGCTG
>JBAIXJ010000783.1:0-2655 GCA_037916645.1 Opitutales bacterium
GTCATCGCCTCGATGAAAACCCGGGGATAGTGGCTGGCCGGATTCAGGTGCATGTTGCGCACGAGCCGTTCGGCGCCGGCCTGGATGTCCCGGTGCAACATTTCAAACACGCCGAGCCCGACGGCCAAGACGAGGGCCCCTTTCGTGGCCTCCAGCCAGGCGACTACCTTCAATCCGAAACGAGCCCCCATGATCGGTCTCATGACCGCAGAACCGCGGGCATTGCGCAAGTCTCTCCACGCGTATCGGTCAAACCGGCTCCTAATAATCGTTTGCGCGGCACTTATTTGGACGGAATGGTTTGAAGTCTGTCGCCAAAGGCTAGATTCCTTCTGCTGACATGGCTGCGCATCGTTGTCCTCGTCTCCTCATCCTGTTGGGCGCCGGGCTGGTTTTCGCCGGGTGCCGGGACACCAAGATCACGTCCTACCGCGTGCCGAAGGAGTCTCCTCCGCCGGCGCCCGCGGCCGGCGCCGACACCGGCGCGGCGGCCCCCGCCGTCCGCTGGCAGACTCCGGCGGGCTGGCAGGCGCAGCCGGGCGACGCCATGCGCGTCGGCAGCTTCCTGGTCACCGGCACGGACGGCGCCAAGGCGGACGTCTCGGTCACGACCTTCCCCGGCGACGTCGGCGGCGACCTCGCCAACGTCAACCGCTGGCGCGGCCAGATCAAGCTGCCGCCGATCGCCGATGCCGACCTGCCCCAGGCGCTCGTCAAGGTGGCGGCCCCGGCCGGCGAGTTCCTCGTCGCCGATCTCCTGGGCGAGCCGCCGCCCGCGGGCGGCGGCAAGGCGGCGCGCATCCTCGGCGCCATCCTCAAGCAGCCGGGTCAGAC
Source organism: Opitutales bacterium (assembly GCA_037916645.1). GTDB lineage: Bacteria > Verrucomicrobiota > Verrucomicrobiia > Opitutales > Opitutaceae > Fen-1467. Next base: position 835 of record JBAIXJ010000783.1, read on the forward strand.
CTGGTTCTTCAAGGTCTCGGGCGACGCGGACCTCGTGGAGGCCCAGAAGCCGGCCTTCCTCGATTTTCTTCAATCCATCCAGTTGGGCGCGGGCGCCGGCGCGCCGGCAGTGGCCGCCCCCGCCCGCGTCGCCAACACCAACGACCTGCCGCCCGACGCGCGCGGGCTTCCCGTCGGCGACAACCTCCCCGCCGGCCACCCGCCCATCGACGCGAGCGCCGCCGGCACCGGCATGATGAACACCCCGGTCGCGGTTGCCGCCGGGCAGCCGCTCGTCTGGACGGCGCCGCCGGACTGGAAGCCGACGGCCGGGTCCGCGATGCGCAAGGGCAGTTACGCCGTGACCGGGCCGGAGGGCGCCGGCGATCTGTCCATCACCGCCTTCCCGGGCGACGTCGGCGGCGATCTCGCCAACGTGAACCGGTGGCGCGGGCAGCTGGGCCTGCCGCCCGTGGACGCGCTCGATGGTGCGGTGCAGACGCTCGATGCCAACGGGCTGCACATCCTGGTCTTCGACGGCGCCAACGCCGGGCGCGGCATGCTCGGCGCGATCGTTCCGCGCCCGGGCGAGACCTGGTTCTTCAAGCTGACCGGCCCCGACGCCCTTGTCGCCCGCACCAAGCCGGCGTTCCTCGATTTCCTCCGCACCGTCAAAGCCCCCTGACCCTCCATGCTTCCGCTGGCCAAACCCTTCGTGCAGTTTTTCACCTCCCTGCGGGTGACCGTGGTGCTGCTCGCCCTCTCCCTGGTGCTGGTCTTTATCGCCACCCTCGCCCAGGTGAACCTCGGCATCTGGGCCGTGCAGCAGAAGTATTTCCGGTCGCTGTTCGTGATGGCCCGACTCTCCGGCACCGACCTCGCCGTGCCGATCTTTCCGGGCGGCTACCTCATCGGGGGCCTGCTGCTCCTGAACCTGGCCGCCGCCCACGCCTACCGGTTTCGCCTGGAATGGAAAAAGTCCGGCATCTGGCTGGCGCATATCGGCCTGATCCTGCTCCTGCTGGGCGAACTCTTCACCGGCCTCTGGCAGCGCGAGGGATACATGCGACTCGATCCGGGGGTGCCGCGGAACTACGCCGAAAGCTCGCTCAAGACCGAACTGGCGATCGTCGACACCACGAATCCGGACTATGACGACGTCGTGGCCATCCCGGAGGGCGCGCTCGAAAAGCTGACCACCCTGCAGACCCCCCGGCTGCCCTTCACGGTCCGGACCACGGTCTTTTATCCCAACGCGGCGCTCGCCATGCGCAGCCAGACGCCCAACGCCGCACCCTCGCCCGCCGACCAGGGCTTTGGGCCGCAATTCGTGGCCCTGCCCCAGCCCATCACCTACAAGGAGGACGAGCAGAACTCCCCCACGGCCTTCGTCGAACTGACGGGCTCGGAGGGGCGCATCGGGACCTGGCTCGTCTCCACGCTCCTGGCCGAGGCGCAGACCTTTTCCTACGCCGGCCGCACCTGGTCGCTTCAGATGCGACCCGTGCGCTACTATCAGCCGTTCGCGCTGACGCTGCTCAAGTTCACCCACGATGTCTATCCGGGCACCGACATCCCCAAGAACTTCTCGAGCCGCGTCCGGGTCCAGGCGGCCGATGGCCGCGTCGACCGCGAAACCCTGATCTACATGAACAACCCGCTCCGGTACGGCGGCCTCACCTTCTATCAGTCCGGCTACCAGAACGACCGGACCTCGATCCTGCAGGTCGTGCGGAATCCCAGCTGGATCCTGCCCTACGTCTCCTGCGTCATGATCGCGCTCGGCCTCGTGGTCCAGTTTGCGATCCACCTCGCCGGCTTCTTCCGCAAGCGCGCCGCCGC
>JBAIXJ010000784.1:0-4319 GCA_037916645.1 Opitutales bacterium
GTGCGCGACGGCAATTTCGCGCTCGACGGGCTCCTCGGCTTCGACCTCCACGGCAAGACCGTGGGTGTCATCGGCACGGGCAAGATCGGCGCCTGCTTCGCGCAGATCATGGCGGGCTTCGGCTGCCGGATCCTGGCCCACGACGTCGTGGAGAACCCGGCCGTGCGGGCGGCCGGCGCCACCTACGTGCCGCTCGAGCAGCTCTTCGCCGAGGCCCACATCATCAGCCTGCACTGCCCGCTGACACCCCAGACCCACCACCTGGTCGGCGCCGCGGCGCTGGCCCGGATGCGCAAGGGCGTCTACCTGATCAACACGGGCCGCGGGCCGCTCATCGACACGCCCGCGGTGATCAAGGGCCTCAAGTCCGGACGCGTCGGCGGCCTGGCCATCGACGTGTACGAGGAGGAGGAGGGCGTGTTCTACGAGGACCTCTCGGCCGCCATCCTGGCCGACGATCAGCTCGCCCGCCTGTTGACCTTCCCCAACGTCATCGTCACGAGCCACCAGGCGTACTTCACCCAGGAGGCGATGACCGCGATCGCGGAGACCACCCTGGCCAACCTGGACGACCTCGCGGCCGGCCGGCCCTGCGCCAACGCCGTGAAGGCATGAATCGGGCGCGCCGCCGCCGGATCGGGCGGAAACACGGGACGGGCCTGGTCCCGCGACTCTGGGCGGAGCTCGGCATCCCGGCGGACTACGCCGCCGCGCGCGGGGCGCCCCGGCAGCCCGAAGCCCGCCGGTTGGTGACCGTCGGACGCCGCTGCCGCCTGGCGCCGCGGGCCGCCCGGGCGTGGCGGGCCATGCAGCGCGCGGCCCGCGCCGACGGCGTGACGCTCATCGCGCTCTCCGGCTTCCGGAGCGTGCGCCGGCAGGCCGCGATCATCCGCCGCAAACTCAAACGCGGTCAGCGGCTGGCCGCCATCCTGCGGGCCGTCGCCGCGCCCGGATGCAGCGAGCACCATACGGGCCAGGCGATCGACGTCGGAGATGACTCGTCTCCGCCTCTCGATGTGCGCTTCGCGCGGACGAAGGCTTTCCGCTGGCTGGTGGCCCACGCCTCCGGCTTTGGCTTTCGCCTCTCCTACCCGCGCCGCAACCCGCAGGGCTTCGTCTTCGAGCCGTGGCATTGGCGCTGGCGCGCCTGAGCCCGGTCATTCGGCGTCGAGCAGGTCGCGGACAACCTCGACCAGGCGGGCCACGTCGAACGGCTTGGTGATGAACCGCGTGCCCTTCGCCTGCAGGGCCGCGGCGTCGAGCACATCGGCGTCATAGCCGCTGCAGAAGACCACCTTCAAATCCGGACGATCCGCGCGCAGTTGCTCCGCGAGGTCCCGCCCCGTGAGACTGCCCGGCATGATCACGTCGGTGAAGAGCAGGGCGATCCGCGCGCGGTGCTCGCGCCAACAGGCCAGCGCCTCGGCGCCGTCCCCGGCCAGCACCACCTGGTATCCGTACCGTTTCAGCACCGAATGCAGCACCGACCGCACCTCCGCCTTGTCCTCGACCACCAGGATGGTCTCGTGGCCGCGCGGGTCCGCCGGCGCCGCGGGCGCGGGCAGCGGTGCGGCGCTGCCGCCCTTGTCCGCCACGGGGAAATAGACCGTGAAGCGAGCGCCCTGCCCCGGCTGCGACTCGACCTCCACCCAGCCGCCGTGCTGCTCCATGATCCCGTAGACCGTCGCCAGGCCCAGGCCTGTTCCCTTGCCCTCCTCCTTGGTGGTGAAGAATGGATCGAAGATGCGCGGCAGAATCTCCGGCGGTATGCCCTCGCCGGTGTCGGAAACGGCGATGCCCACGAAGCGCCCCTCCCGGGCCTGCGGCACCCGGCGGAGATAATCGGCACCGGCGTCCAGCCGATGCGTCGCCAAGGTGATCCGGCCGCCGCGCGGCATGGCGTCCTGCGCGTTCACCGCGAGGTTGAGCAGCACCTGCTCGACCATGCTGGAGTCGGCCAGGATGTCCGGCAGGTCCGGCGCCAGGCGCGCCTCGAGCTGCACGTTCTCGGTGATCACCCGGTGCAACAGTTCGCGGGTCCGCCCGACCACCGCGTTGGCGGACAGGCGGCCGCGCTGAAGCACCTGCCGCCGGCTGAAGAGCAGGAGCTGCCGGGTGAGGTTGGCCGCCAGGCTGGCGCCCTGCTGGATTTCCCGCACTGAATCCCGCGCCGCCGGTGGCAGGGCCCCGTCGTCCAGCAGGAACGAGGTGTGCCCCTGAATCACGGTCAGGATGTTGTTGAAATCATGCGCGATCCCGCCGGCCAGTTGGCCGATCGACTCCATCTTCTGGGCCTGGCGCAGGCGGTCCTCCAGCCGCCGCTGCTCGGTGACATCGCGGACCAGACAGAACAGGCAGGCACGACTGCTCAGATCGATCATCTCGGCCGAAAAAAGGCATTCGTGGGTCGCTCCGGCCTTGTCGCGCATCATGACAGCGGCGTTGACCACCGTCCCGCCGCTTCGCAGCCGGGCGACAATGCGCACGCGATCGGCCGGATCCGCCCAGAGCCCGAGTTCCACGGAACTGCGTCCAATCGCCTCCTCGCGGGTCCACCCGTGGATGCGGGTGAAGGCGTCGTTGACCTCGAGAAACCGTCCATCGTCGAGCAGGTTGATCGACATCGAGTCGGGCGTGGCGTGGAACGCCTTCGAGAACTTCTCCTCCGACTCCCGCAATGCCTGCTCGCTCAGCCGCTCGCGGGTGATGTCGCGGATCCGGTACAGGGTGCAGGCACGGTTGCCGATATCCACCCGGAAGGCGGTCACGCGGCAGATGACCGTCCCGCCGGCGCGATTGCGGCGGTGCTGTTCCATTTCCAGCACCACCCCGTCGCGCTGCAGGCGTTCCACAAACAGGTCGCGCTGGGCCAGATTCTCCCACAGTCCCAAGTCGCTGTTCCGTTTGCCGATGGCCTCCCTCCGCGTCACCCCGAACAGACGGCAGTAGGCATCGTTGACATCCAGCATGGCGCTGGTGTGGAAGTCCGCGATGATGTACGGATCCGGGGACGCGTAGAACGCCTTGGAGAAGCGCTCCTCCGACTCGCGCAGCGCCGCCTCCGCGCGCAGGAGGTCGGTCAAATCCTCGAATGCCGAGACGATGCAGGCGCGCCCGTCCAGTTCGACGGTTTCGCCGGAAAACCGCCCCTCGCGGATCGAGCCGGTGTGGTCGCGAATCCGCGCCTCCCGGCGATGGACGGCGCCCTGCGCCGCGATCTCGGCATAAAGTTGGTCGCGCTGCGCGGGATCGACCCACATCTGCAATTCCCTGGTGGTACGTCCGACCAGGTCCTCATGCCTGCGGCCGGTCAGGGCACAAAACTGCTCGTTGGCCTCCAGAATCTTCGTCGTGACCGCGTCGACGACGAGCACCGGGATTGGCGAGACATGAAAGACCCGAAAGAACAACTCGCCGGGCTTCTTGGGACCACGGTCGTCAGCTTTCACTTTCCCTGTGGCGGCCGGAATCTCGCGTCCTGCGTCGGGGATCGGGTGCTCAGGCGTGGGCATGGGATGGAGCGTGGCTGATCCGCGGCCGCGGAAAACGGTGGGGTGTTGCTGGAAAAACGGCGGGAGGGCAAACCATCATCCTGTAAGCCGACCGCGGCAAGACCGCGCGCCCCCAACCGGGCTGGCATCGGCGGAAGCCTGCGGCCGCCCGCCAGCGGAGAATCCAAATGATCGCGGCGCAATTGAGCGGTCGAGCAGCGCCAGACCGACGGCCACAGGAATGCCCAAGGAGGCACCCGTCTCGTCCATTGCCTCTCTCTACGGCTCAAAGGCATCACAGGCGTAACGCGTTATGCATTATGACGCTACGAGTTGCTTGGAATAATACCAATTCTCACTTGATAATTGGAACGATTCTAATTCTCTTTCCAATGACGATGATCTCCGACACCCAAATTGCCTCCGTGGCCCAACGCCTCTCGGACCGTGGTGTCCGCCCCACCCCGCAACGCGAGGTCGTCTACCAGGTCATTCTCTCCAAGCGCGACCACCCCACCGCCGAGGAGGTGTTTGACCGCGTCAAGGCGCAGATGCCAACCATCTCGCTGGCGACCGTTTACAACTGCCTCGATGCCCTTGTCCAAAGCGGACTCATCAAGCAGGTGAACTACGTCCGCGAGCCCACCCGTTACTGCCCCAATCTGCATGAGCACGCCCATTTCCATGACGAGTCGACCGGGGAGATTCGCGACATCGACCTGCCGCCGGACGTCATGGACCGCCTTCGCCAGTTGCTGCCGGAAGGCTTCTCCGCGACCAGCATCGACCTCAGCTTCCGGGGCTCCACCGCCCAGCCCTCCCAACGCC
>JBAIXJ010000785.1:0-1912 GCA_037916645.1 Opitutales bacterium
CCGAACGGCACCGCGTAGAGCAGGGGCGCGGCCGTGATCCCGCCCAGCGGCGGCGCCGGCGTCGTGGGCAGCACGGTGCAGACCGCTCCGCCCACGACGAAGAGCAGCGCCAGCCACTGGTAGATCGCCAGGCCGCCAAAGCGGATGGTCTGCGGCTCGCCGCGGTAGGCCTCTTCCATGAATCGGGCGCAGGCGCTGAGGATCAGGTAGATCCCGGCGATGAATCCCGTGTCGGCGCCGGCGAACCACAGCCGGAGCACCAGCCCGAAGATCACGGCATTGCCGATGATCGAGTACAGGGGCGTCGGGTAGACTGGCATTCCCTCCCAGTGCGCCAGCTTGCAGACGCGCGACAGCGGCTGCCGGTACCGGATGCCCACATGCTCCGCGCAGGGGCGGCCGTGGCAACAGCCTTGGACCAGGCAGCGGAGGCGCCCGACCCCCTGGATGAGCGGCGCCGCGACGGCAAACGCGCTGAACAGCAGCCAGCCGTCGCCGGACCAGAGCTGCACCAGCACCACGCCGAGGGTGCCGCCGAAGATGCCGCCATAATAGCCGAACGGGCGCGAAAGGCCCGACGACGACTCCAACAGTTGCGCCCAGATGCCGGCCCCCAGCAGACTGCAGAGGGCGACGACCACGACCGCCCCGGCCTGGCGTTCGCCCAGCAGGCAGCCGACCAAGGCGACGCCGGCGGCGGCGGCCGCGCCGACATAGCCGCCGTGGTTGATGATCCGCACGCCGCCGAGGCGCCAGTCGCGCCAGGAATTCGCCACCCGCTCCGTCCCGCGCAGCACCGCCGCCCAGAGCTGATCGAGGCGGGACGCCGCCCAAAAGACGGCGGCCCCGGCCGCGACGTCGGCGAGGGAATGCTGGCCCGTGCTGAGGCAGCTGAGTCCCATCAGCGCCGCCAGCCCGTACGCCAGACCGGCGGGCATCCGCGCCGCCCACAGGCGCGCCGCCAGGAGCGGCCAGAGGACATGGAACGCCGGGAAGGCGCAGAACGCGGTGTCGTGGGCGCGGTCGAATTCCAGGAGGGAGCCGAGCCAGGTGCCGCCCGCGAGCGGCCGCGGGGTCGCCATGAGCGGGAAAACCAGGAAGCACCAGAAGATGAAGGCCGATCCGACCCAGCCTTCGCGCACGAAACGCCGCAGCGCCGCCTGGGTCGGCGCAGCGAACGGAGCCAACGCCACCCAGAGATAGGCGCCGGCGTAGAAAACGGCGGTCCACGGCATCGGCGCCCAGCCGCGCTCGAACGGCAGGTAGGTTTCGATCCCGGGCCGCGCGTCCAGCAACCGCGCCACGGCCTCGTAGCCGGCCAGCCAGGGACCGAGCACCAGCACGTACACGGCGACGCGATGCCACAGGCGCGGCGGCGCAGGCGAATCCGGCGGCAGGGCCAGGCGCGGCCGCGGCCGATCCGCCCCAAACCGCCGCTGCAGGTCGACCCGCTCATATCCGATCACCAGCGCGATCATGCCCAGCCAGAGCAGCGGTGACACGATCCAGAGGCCGGCCGGCAGCCGCGCGACGCTGAAGACCCCCAGCATCAGCAGCGCGAATCCGACGTAAATGGGGTGGGGGAACCAGCCGTAGAGGCCGCGCGCGACGAATCGCCCGGGCGGGAACGCATTCATCGGCAGGCCGCCGCCGAAGCGCCAAAGCTCCCACACGGCCCGCAGCATGATTCCCACGCCCAGCCCGACGAGGACGATCCCGGGCCATCGCTCCAATCCCGGCGTCAGCGCGGGGTACTTGGCGTCGAGCAGCCGGGCCCAGGCGAGAAGGAGCACCGGCAGGACGCCGCAGAACGCGACGCCGTACGCCAGCTTGGCCAGGATGGTTTTCATGGAAAGAACACGACTTCGTGGATTGCCCAGCCCGCGTGCGTCCGGCCGTCGGCACCAGTGAG
>JBAIXJ010000786.1:0-6243 GCA_037916645.1 Opitutales bacterium
AGGACGACATGCTCCTGCGCATACCATTGCGTCAGCGCCAGCGCCTCCTGCACCGCGCCCTCCACCCGGGGCGCACCCAGCGGCACGAAGTAGAAGGCGGCGAAGACTGCCGCCATGGCGGCGAGGATCTTGATCTCGTGGCGGGCATTCATGGCCCCTGATTTCGCGGCCGGCGGACCTTCGACCAGCGGCCATCAGCCGCAGCAGCGGCGCACCTCGACCCGTTCTCCGTTCCGCGCCGCCTCCAGGCACTCGGTGAACGACTTCACGCACGGCAGCGCCAGCCGGTAGAAGACCTGCTGGCCGCGCTTCTCGTCCGCCAGCACCCCGGCCGCCCGGAGGACCGCAAGATGGCGTGATACGGCGGACCAGCCCAGACCCGCGGCTTCCACCAGTTCGCACACGCAGCGCTCGCCGCCAGCCACCTCCTCCACGATCCGCAGGCGTGCCGGATGGCCGAGCGCCTTGAACACCGCGGCGCGGTCGCGGTTTCCTTGTCGTCGTGCCAGGGTAGTCGGCATGCGCGGAAATCATTTCACCATTTCGCGAAATAATTCAAGCCGCGCCGCCGCGGATCGCACGATGGTAGAAAACCTGCCGGGACCGGAGAGCGCCGCTAATGCGCAGCCAGCAAGCGCCGCAACGGCTCGCGGATCGCGTCGGCCCAGAGCTCGTAACCCTTCAGGCTCGGATGCAGCAGGTCCGGCATGAGGTCCCGCGGAATCTCGCCGTCCGGCCCGAGGAAACGGGGACCGAGATCGAGAAAGAACACGTGCTGCCCGTCATCGAGTTTCGCCAGGGCGCGGTTGGCCTCGGCCACCTGCGCGCGCTGCGGGGAGTCCTTCTCGCCGCGCGGAAAGATGGCGAGAGAGAGGATCTTCGCGTCCGGGAATCGGACGCGCAGCTCGTGCACGACCGCCGTGACGCCCTCGACCACTTCCGGCGTGGTGTTGCGCACCGTGTGGCCGTCCCGCTCCAGACCGGTGTTGTTGGTGCCGACCATCAGCACCACCACCCTCGGCCGGAAGCCGTCCGCCTCGCCGTGCCCCAGACGCCAGAGCACGTGCTGCGTCCGGTCGCCGCTGATGCCGAAGTTGGCGGCATGGAGCGGGGCGAATTCGCGGTCCCACACCGCCCGGCCGCCCCGCTGGGGATCGGTGTCCCGCCAGAAGTCCGTGATCGAATCGCCGAGGAACAGCACGTCGATGCCGCCCTGCTTCGCCTCGGCGACAAAGGCTTCGTGACGCTGCATCCAGCGTTCGTCCCGCGGCACCGGTTCGATCGCGGTGTTGGCCCGGACCAGACTGGCCGCCAGGAGCGCCGCGAGCAGGCAGAGGTTAGTTCGTGGATTCATGGGGATGGGAAGGGGGCGACATAACCAAGCCGTTCAATGGCGCGCCGCCAAGGATTCATTGACTTGGAACTCATGTTTGGCCGCCATTAACCGATCGGAACCTCCGCCCCAAGCCCCTCCATGTCAACGGGTGCCCCGCTCAATCGCCAGCGTCCGGCCGGTGGCCGCCGGGGCCTGCGTCCCGCGACTGCGGACCGTCCCGGTCTGCCAATCCATCGATGAGCGGCGCCGGCAAGAAGCGGATCCTGTTTGTCGATGACGAAGCCCCCGTCCTGGCCGTGCTGCAGGCGCTCATGCGGCGGATGATGAATGAATGGGAAACGAGCGTCGCCTCGGACGGGGCCGAAGCGCTCGCGCTGATGGACAGGCAGCCGTTTGACGTGGTGGTGTCGGACATGCGCATGCCCGGCATGAGCGGGGCGCAGCTCCTCAACGAGGTCATGCGGCGCCATCCGAAGGCCGTCCGCATCGTCCTGTCCGGCCACGCCGACGAGCGCACCGTGCAGGAGACCGTCGGGGTGGCCCACCAGTGGCTGGCCAAGCCCTTCGACCCCGGGGTCCTGTCGTCGATTCTGCGGCGGGTTTCGGCGTCGCACGATTGGCTGAATGACCGGGGTCTCAAGGAGCTGGTCGGCCGGCTCACGCGCCTGCCCTCCGCGCCGCACATTTATTACCAGATCCTCGAGTCCCTCCAGTCGCCCGATTGTTCGATGCAGGTGATCGCCGACGTCATCGCCCGCGATCCGGCCCTGACGGCCAAGATCCTCAAGCTCGTCAACTCGGCCTTCTTCGGCATGGCCCGGGAGATCTCCAGCGCCACCGAGGCCGTCCAGCTGTTGGGCGTGAGCCGGATCCGCTCCCTCGCCCTCACCCACCACATCTTCTCCGCCTTCGACCAGCACAGCTACGCGGAGCTCTCCGTTGACGAGATCTGGCATCACAGCCTGCAGTCGGCCGTCTGGGCGCGCCAGCTTGCCCGCTGGCAGGGCAACGACCGCAGTCTCGAGGACCTGGCCTTCACGGGCGGCCTGCTCCACGACATCGGGCGGCTGATCCTCGCCGCCAACCTGCCCGCCGCGTACCGCCAGATCTGCGCCGAGGCCCACCGCCGGTCCTGCCCCCACCTGGCGGTGGAACGGGAAATCCTCCACGCCACCCATGCCGACGTCGGGGCGTACCTGCTCACGCTCTGGGGCCTGCCGCTGGCGCTGGTCGAGACCGTCGCCCTGCACCACGAGCCGGCGCTGACGGTCGAGCGCGCGGTCAACGCCCTGACCGCCGTGCACGTGGCCAGCGTCTGGAGCTACGAGCGGACCGCCTCGGCCCGGATTGTCCCGGGCACCCCGCTCGACGCCGATTACCTCACGAGCCTCGGGTTGTCGGACCGGGTCGCGCAATGGCGGCCGCGCCTCGAAACCGCCTGAGCCGCCCGACCGCCGCCGCCGCGGCCTACAGCTCGGCGTCGGTGGCCGCCAGGTCGCCCTCCGCGACCGACGCGTCGCTCTCCGCCGCCGACAATTCGATGAGCGTGCGCAGGGACTGGAAGTGGCGGCCAAGGTCGAAGTCCCCGCTCATGTCCCCCACCACGCGGTCGAACAGCATCTTCTTGTCGGCCTTCAACGCCTGGATGCGCTCCTCGATCGTGCCGGCGGTCACCATGCGGTAGACAAACACCGTGTTGGTCTGGCCGAGGCGGTGCACGCGGTCGACCGCCTGCGCCTCCACCGCCGGATTCCACCACGGGTCGAGGAGGAAGACGTAGTCGGCCGCGTGCAGCGTGATGCCGGTGCCGGCGGCCTTCAGGCTGACGAGCATGACCGCGGCGCCCGGCTGGTTCTGGAACGCCTGCACCGGCTTCTGGCGGTCCAGGGTCATGCCCGTGAGCTCGAACCGCGGCAGCTCGGGGAACCCGGCCGCGAGCGCTTCGCGCACCCGGTTGAGGAACATCACAAACTGGGAGAACACCACGACCTTGTGGCCGCTGCCCACGACCTCGGCCAGCTTGTCGACGAGGAGGTTGAGCTTGCCGCTCTCGGTCACGGGCGCGCGGAGCCACGGGAGCAGGTCCGGGTCGCAGCACGCCTGCCGGAGGCGCGTGAGCAGCGCGAGGAAGCCGAAGGAGCGCTCGCGCAGGGCGGTGTTGATGTCGTCGCCGAGGCGCGCCAGGCCCTCGTTGCAGATCCGCGCGTACTCGGCGCGCTGAAGGTCGGTCAGCGGGCAGAGCAGCTCCATCTCGACCTTGGGCGGCAGCTCCTGCGCCACCTCGTCCTTGGTGCGCCGCAGGATGAAGGGGGCGAGCTGCTGGCGGAGGCGGGTCAGCGTGCCGAGGCGGTCGGCGCCCAGCACGGTCTCGAACCCCTGGCGGGTGCCGAGCAGGCCGGGCAGCAGGTAGCGGAACATCGACCACAGGTCGAGCTGGCGGTTCTCCAGCGGCGTGCCGGTGAGCACGAGGCGGTGCCGCGCCCGGATGGAGAACGACGCGTGGGTGACCTTGGCGTCGGGGTTCTTGATGAACTGGCCCTCGTCGAGCACCGCGTAGCCGAACTCGACCTTGTCGAGCAGGTGCTTGTGCTTGCGGAGCTGGGTGTAGCTGGCGAGCCAGACGACCGGGTCGCGCCGGACGGTGAAATCGTGGCCGGTCTTCAGGACGTCGCAGGCAAACTGCGGGAAGAACCGCGCCATCTCCTCGCGCCACACCGGCACGACGCTCGCGGGGCAGACCACGAGGTGCGGGCAACTCGGGAGGGGGCGCGAGGCGAACAGCGTCAGCACCTGCAGGGTCTTGCCCAGGCCCATTTCGTCGGCCAGCAGGCCGTGGCAGCCGACGTCGCACAGGTGGTGCAGCCACTCGACGCCGCGGCGCTGGTACGGGCGGAGGAATTCGGGCAGCGCGGGCGGGGCGGCCGGCGGGGCCACCACGCGCTGGCGCCACGCCTCGACCTCCGGCGAGAGCGTGACCTTGAGGCGGCCGTCGTTGAAGAGCGAGAAGACGAGGTACGGCGGCAGCCGGTCCTCCGCGGGCGCGATCTCCTCCACCGTGCGCCGCCACTGGTTGAGCGACTCCCATTTCTCCGGAGCCAGCGAAACGATGCCGAGGCTGGGCAGGATCACCGCGGAGCCATTGCGCCGGCTGAGCACCTCGACCTCGTCGTCGGTGAGCAGGCGTTCGCCAGCGCGGAACACCCAGCGCAGCTTCAGGCTGATCCCGCTCCCCTTCTGGGCCTGCGCCTCGATCTCGATCGGCCGCTCCCCCTTGATCAGATGCGCCGCGTTGTCATCCAGCTCGATGGTGAAATAGCGCCGCCAGACCGGCAGCATGGCCCGCAGGAACTCCGGGATCTCCTTCAGCAGATCCAAGATGTAGACGTGCGCCTCCTGGTGATAATGGAAATGCGCCTTGCGGGCATACGCGGTGAGGCAGATGAGCTTGCCGCGCTCGCCGGAGCTGACATGCACCGCCACGGTGCCGTCGCCATTGCCGTTGCCGTTGCCGGAGCCGGCGCCATGGCCGTTGCCGTTTCCATTCCCGTTTCCGTTGCCGTGACCGTTCCCGTTGGCCTGACCCAGTGCCGACGTGCGGCTCCCGTCCGGATTCACCCAGAACGCCTTGAAGGTCAGCCCCTCGACCTTGGTGGTAAACACCAGCACGAGCGGGCGCGCGACGCCGTTGGATTTTCCATTGCCGTCGCCGCCGTTGAGGGCCGCGGCCTCCGCCGGCGGCGGGGCGGCCGGGAGGTCGCTGGGCACGGGTGAAATCTCGTCGGCGACCAGCTCTTCGATCTCATGCAGACCGGCCACCGCGATGGCCCGCGCGAGCTCCGCGTCGGCCGAGGAGGAGCGCACCGAGAAGCCCGTCGGGCCCCACTCGATGACCGCATATTCCTCCTTTTTTTCGACCTTCCGGTGGATGATCGCGTCGCCCGCCGTCAGCTCGATCTCCCGGATTTCGCTGTCCCGGTACATGCGGCGGCCTGCTTCCAGCTGGGTGGCGGTAAAAAGACCGGTCCATTCGTGCTCCAGCTTGCCGAACCAGAACTCAAGCGATTGCGGACTGTAGACGCGCTTGGGACCATGCCGTTGCATCGAGTTAAAGGGTCGACACTAGGTTTGGCCCGAGGCAGCGCAACTCCGAATTCGACATTTTGACGCCCAGTGTCGGCGGCCGGATTTCTCACGTTTTTCACGCGCCCGACACCGGATTGTCACGTCCCGTGCCCACGCTGGCGGTCCGAGGAACCACACCGCCGCCCATGCCACCAACGTGAAGCTTGCCATCGTCACCGAGACCTTCCCGCCGGATGTCAACGGCGTCGCCATGGCTTTCGGCGAGATCGCCCGCGGCCTCGGCCGGCGCGGGCACACGGTGACCGTGTACCGTCCGCGGCGTCCGAACGCCGGCCCGGCATCGAACCGGCCGGAATACCGCGAGGTGCCGCTACCCGGCCTGCCCATCCCGGGCTATCCCCAGCTCCGGATCGGGCTGCCGGCCCGGCGCCGCCTCCAGCGGCGCTGGCGCACGGACCGGCCCGACCTGGTCCACGTCGTCACCGAGGGCCCGCTCGGCGCCTCCGCCGTCGCCGCGGCGCAGGCGCTGGCGGTGCCGGTCACCTCCAGCTTCCACACCAACTTCCACACCTACACGTTCCACTACCGGTGCGCACCGCTGCGCCGCGTGGTCCTGTCCTGGCTCCGCCGCCTGCACAACCGGACCCGGCGCACCTTCGCGCCGACCGAGGAACTCTGCCGAGATCTGGCCGCACGGGGCTTCACCCGCCTCGGCGTGCTTGCCCGCGGCATCGACCGGCGGCAGTTCTCGCCCGCACGCCGGTCGCCGGAATTGCGGGCGAGCTGGGGCGCGGCCGCGGACGAACCCGTGGTCCTGCACGTCG
>JBAIXJ010000787.1:0-2094 GCA_037916645.1 Opitutales bacterium
AGCGAACGCCCGCAGCATCGGCCAGACCACAAACAGGGCCAGCAGCGCCAGCGCCGGGAGCAGAAACCACGGCGCCGCCCGTCGATCGGCTCGCTGCCACGGGGTCATGAGGGCGCCCCCGGTGCCGGCCCGGACGGCGCGAGGCCTTCCAGACTTCCGTTTGCTGGAGGGCGGGCTGCCCAGCCTTCGCCGGAGGCTACGGTGCGGCAGGCCGGGCCCGCCGATCTGCCTATTTTGGCGCCATCCGGGACAATCCCCTCATCGTCACCCTTCAGGCCCGCCATCCCCAGCCGCCGGTCGATGGCTTTCTGAACCTCATCTTCCGCCGCCTTCAGGCGTGACGCCACGGCCGCCCCGTGGGCGATATCGCGCAGCGCGGCGGCGAACTCTCGCGTCAGCGTTGCGTAGAACGGCGTGCGCGGCCGCGGCCGCGCAATGTGTTCGAGCTGCCAGCGGAACAGCCGGTAGGGCGTTGCCTCGTATTCCGGAAAGGCGGCGAAGGCGGAGCGCCGGGCCGGAATCGCGCCGTTGGCGCGCACCATCGGCTCCACGCCGTGCCGGGCGTCGGTCGCCCAGCGCACCCAGGCGGCCGCCAGGTGCGGATCGTGCGCCCGGGCGGTCACCGCCCAGCACCAGCTGCCGCAGGGCGCGACCGGCGCCGGCCCCATTCGCGGCAGCACCATGACGCCGAGGCGGTCGCCCTTGCGGGCCAGATGCGACCGCGCCATCCAGTGGCCGCTCCAATCCATCGCCACCCGCCCGGCGCCGAACGGATCGGGATCGACCGGATCTGCCGCGGCGTAGCGCCGGCGGAAGAGTTCCTGCCACGCCTGCAGGCTACGAAGATTGGCGTCACTAGCCAGCACCCCGCGCACGCTCCGGCCATCGGGGGCGATCAACGCCCCGCCTCCCGACCAGATCACCGGACTGAACGCGTAGGTGAACCATTCGTCGGCGCTCTCATTCATATGCAGCGCCACGGGCTCGATGCCCGCCGCCTGCAGCCGCTGGCAGGCGGCCAGGAACTCCTTCCAGGTCCATCCGACCTCGTCCGGGGGCGGAGGCACGCCGGCCGACTGCAGCATCGCGCGGTCATAATACAGCACGGCGGCGGACTCGAAGGCCCCCAACGCGTAGAGATGTCCGCCAACCGTGCCCTGCGCGAGGATCGTCGGCAGGAAGTCGTCCCGGTCCGCCCGGCTGATCCACGGCTCCAGCGGGACGAGGAGCCTCGCGTCGACCAGGCGCGCGAGCTGGGGACCATCGAGGTCCAGCGCATCGGGCAGGTCGCCGGCCGCCGCGGCGATTGCGATCTTCTCGGCGTATTCGAAGTCAGGAAAGAACGTCAGCTCCGCCTGCCAGCCGTCGCCGGCATGCGCGGCGTTGAACGTTCCGGCCATCGCCCGCATCGCCTCGTTCTCCGCCGCCTGCCCCTGATGGCACCACACGCGGATCACGCGCTCGCCCGGGGCCCCCGCGCGGCCGCAGCCGCCGCCGAGGCCCGCCGCGGCGATCCCGACCGAGACCACCAAGAGGTTCCGGGTGCGCATGACGGGCGCCGTGGACTGCGGGCGCCGCCTCCGGTTCCCCGCGTTCTGGCTCATCCGCCACCCGGAGAGAGGGGAAAGCCCGACGGTCGATTCACTTTATCACAGAAGGCCGCCAAGGAAGCAGAAAGGATCCATCGCCTCCCCGCGGTTCGCGCGGATTCTGCTCGAGCGGCCTTGGGGAATTGTGTGACCGCGTAAGCCCGGCCGTGGGCCGGGCAGCCCGCCTAACGGGCGGGCCTACAGCATCGGGTATGACGGCCACGGCGTTGCCCAGACCGGCCCAGCCGCTGGCCGCGCGCCGACGAGGTGCGACGTGACATCACCGGAAAAAAGTAGTGCCGGCGCACGCCGTCAAAAGCCGCCAGTGCGCAGACAGCAATTCCTGAATTCGCGGCCCGAGCCGCAGGGGCAGGGATCATTCCGCCCGAGCTTCTCGTCCAGGTATTTGTCCCCGTGGACCACCCGCAGGCCTCGCTTGACCTGCGATTCCGAGGGGAACCCTCTACGGCGCTTGCTGGTGCGCTCGTAGAAAGGGGGCTTCGTT
>JBAIXJ010000788.1:0-1721 GCA_037916645.1 Opitutales bacterium
GGTCGCCTCGCCGAACCGCGAAACCGAATCGATGCGGGACAAGAGCGACGCCATCGCCGACTGGCCGATCTTGAACGCGCTCCTCAACACGGCGGCCGGGGCCTCCTGGGTCTCGGTGCATCACGGCGGTGGCGTCGGGATCGGCTACTCCATCCATGCAGGCATGGTGGTCGCCGCCGACGGCACGCCCGACACCGAGGCGCGCCTCCGGCGGGTGCTCACAACTGATCCGGGAACCGGCATCATGCGCCACGCCGATGCCGGCTACCCCGAGGCAATCGTCGCCGCGAAAGAGCGCGGGGTAAAGGTTCCCGGCATCTCCTGCTAGCCATGGGACACTTGCCCCGCGCCCGCATACCTTGCGATGCGGCCGAACGCATCGGAGGAGGCACCCCATGATCCGGCTGCCGCGAGTGTCCCTGGCCCTGCTGCGCAAGATCCTGTTCTGGGCCGCGGGCGCCGTCGCCCTCTTCGCCATCCTCGGCTTTTTCGCCCTTCCACCCATTCTCAAATCCGTTCTGACCGACAAGCTGTCCGCCGCCCTGCACCGGAAGACCGAGATCGCCGAGATCAAGGTGAACCCCTTCGCCTTGTCGGTCACGGTCCGCGGCCTCGCGGTGAAAGAGCGAGACGGGTCGGAGACGTTTGCATCCTTTGACGAGCTGTACGTAAACCTGGAGAGCTCCTCGCTCTTTCGCCTCGCCGCTATCCTCCGCGAGGTCCGGCTGACCCACCCTTACGTCCGGATCGCCCGGCGGAACGAGCACACCTACAATTTTTCCGACCTGCTGGAAGGCCAAACCCCAGCACAGGAGAAGCCAAAGGACCAGAAAACATCCATACCGCGCTTCTCCGTAAACAACATCCAGGTGGTGAACGGCGAGGCCGACTTCCTCGACGAAACGGTCCAGAAGAAACACACTGTCCGCAAGGTCAATATTTCCATTCCTTCCGTCTCGAACATCCCGTCCCGGATCAACACCTTCGTGGAGCCGCGGCTCTCCGGCGAAATCAACGGGACCCACTACGAAGTCAAGGGCAAGACGAAGCCTTTCGCCGACTCGCTGGAAACGGCCTTTGACATCGAACTGGACGGTCTCGATATCCCCTACTATCTCGCCTACTCGCCGATTCCGCTGCCGTTTGGCGTTCCCTCGGGGCGACTGGATGCCAAGGTGACGCTGTCCTATATCCAGTTCAAGGACAAGCCCCCGTCCCTGATCGCCAAGGGGGACGTCGGGGTGAAGGATCTAGGTATCGATGATGCTCAGAAGAATCCGGTCCTCCGCCTCCAGTCGGTCGATGTCGGCATAACCTCCGGCGAGCCGCTGGCGAAAAAGATCCAGCTGGGTCGGATCGCCGTGCAAGCGCCGAAGCTCACCGTGCGGCGCGAACGGACGGGCACGCTCAACCTGGAGTCCCTGATCCCGAAGACCGCGCCGCAGGCGACCGCGTCCGCACCCGCGGCGCCCACCCCGCCGGGCCCGGCTCCGGCC
Organism: Opitutales bacterium; assembly: GCA_037916645.1. Classification (GTDB taxonomy): domain Bacteria; phylum Verrucomicrobiota; class Verrucomicrobiia; order Opitutales; family Opitutaceae; genus Fen-1467. The sequence goes on from JBAIXJ010000788.1 coordinate 1,497, forward strand.
GGCGGCGAGCCTTTCATCCTGGAGGTGGATCGGATCGAGTTGACCGGGGGCTCGGTTGACTTCACCGACTTGTCCACGCCCGCGCCGTTCAAGACCCGCCTCGACCCCATCAATCTGGGCGTCAGCCAGTTCAGCACTCGCCGGGACGCCAAGGCGAGCTACGCCCTGTCCGCGGAAACCGAGTCCAAGGAGGCCATCACTGCCGAGGGCACCTTGTCGGCGGAT
>JBAIXJ010000789.1:0-3597 GCA_037916645.1 Opitutales bacterium
CGCCTGCTCCTCCTGCTGGGTCTGCCCGGCGATGGCCGATTCGACGCGCACCAGCGTCGCCAGGCCCAGCAGCAGGGCCATGACCAGCGCCAGCAGGGCCAGCGTGATCAGCAGCGCAAAGCCACGGTGCGCCCCGAGCGGCGCCGGGCCGCGGCGGTTCGGGCATAGGGGACTCATCGGACCGACCCACGGGGGTCACCCCACGGCATGGCGCGTCCGACCCAGGCGGTCAATATTCCAGTTTGCCGCCTTTTCCGTTCCAGAAAAAAGCCCGCGCCTTCCGGCGCGGGCCCTGCTCCGCCGCGAGGCGGCGAAGGCGGTTCAGACGTTGGCCTTGATCTTGTCGAGGATCGTCATCGAAAGCAGCTTGTCGCCGAAGAAGCCGACGCGAATCTCGACCTTCGTGGCCTGGTCGGCGATCTTGATGACCTTGATGGTGACCTTCCGGTCGCCGGCCGTGCGCGCGGTGAAAAAGGCGTTCAGGGCATCCTTCTTCTCGCTGATTTTCGCGAATTCGAGCTGCTGGATGGCCAGGTTGGAGGCGTTGACCGTCTTCTCGTAGTCGGAGCTCAGCGACGCGTCCAGGCCGCCGCTCACGTAGGCGACGGTGCCCGCGCCGGCGGCGCCCGCGACGACCGCCACGCAACCGGTGAGGGAGGCCGCCGCGGCGAGCACGATGGCGATCAAGCCGATTTTTGGTGTAATCTTCATGGTGTGTGTGAACTTCCCGCACGCGCCGTGCGCCGGCCGGTTTGAGCCGGCGACCCCCGTGAGGGTGGTGCGTCCAGGATGTCGCGATTGACCCCGCGCGACCGCGGGGGTTCCGGTAAAACCCGCCCCCGGGAAGGCGGTTTCCCGGGGAACAATGCCGGCCTCCTGCGGTCAGCGGCGCCCCGCCCGCGGGGGCGCGAGCATGAGCAGGCCCATGCCGGCCACGAAGCCGCCGGCGTGCGCCCACCATGCCACCCCGCCGCCCGCGCCGCCGTCCAGCATCGAACCGAGGCCGTTGAACGCCTGGACCACGAACCAGAGCACGAGAAAAACCACGGCCGGCACCGGGACGATCGGCACGATCCACGGCACCAGCGTGTAGATCCACGCCGCGGGAAACAGCAGCAGGTAAGCCCCCAGCACGCCGGAGATCGCCCCGCTGGCCCCCAGCATCGGCGCCGGGGAATCGGGGGTGACGGCGAGCTGCAGCCCGGCCGCCGCGAAGCCGGCGAGCAGGTAGTGCAGCAGAAACCGCGGCGACCCGAGCCGGTCCTCCACGCGCCGGCCGAAGACCCAGAGAAACCAGCAGTTGCCCAGCAGGTGCGCCACGCCGCCGTGCAGGAACATGTGGGTCAGCAAAGTCAGCCATTGGGCGCCGGCGTCGGCGTGCGCGAGGAAGCGCGCCGGCACCAATGCGTGCGCCACGAGAAACGGCGCCGCCCTCCCGGCCGCCGCCAGCTGTGCCTCGTGGAAGAACACGACGGCGTTGAGCGCGATGAGGACGCCGGTCATCACCGGCGCCCGGCGGGGCGGTTGCGCGTCCCAGAGCGGCAGCATGGTCCAAGGTCAGCGACCAAGCGCCGGAGAGCCAAACTCCAAATCGCCGGCCTCGCGCCGGCGCCCCGGGCCGGGCGTCAGCCCGGGCCCGGACGTGGAGCCATCACGTCGCGCAGGACGCGTATGAGGTCCTCCAGCTGGTAGGGTTTCGCCACCACGCCGCGAAAACCGTACTGGCGGTAGTTGGCGAGCACGGGATCGCTGGAGTAGCCGCTCGAGACGATGGCCTTCACCTCGGGGTCGATCTGCCGCAGCCGCGCCACCGCCTCCTGTCCGCCCATGCCACCGGGCACGGTCAGGTCCATCACCACGAGATCGTACGGCTGGCCGGCGCCGCGCGCCGCCTGGTATTTGTCCACCGTCTCCGCGCCGTCGACCGCGACCTCCACCTCGAAGCCCAGGCGCCGCAGGAGGAATCCCGCCGTGTCGCGGATCGTCTGCTCATCGTCCATGAGCAGGACGCGCCCCTTCAGCGGCGTCCCGGCCTCGGGCGGACCGGCGGGCAGGTCAAGCTGCACGGCCCGGCTCGCCGGGAGCCAGATGTGGAACGTGGTGCCGCGCCCCAGCTCGGACTCCACCTCGATGTCGCCGTGGTGTTTCTTCACGATGGAATACACGGTGGCCAGTCCCAGCCCGCTGCCCTGCTGCTTGGTCGTGAAATACGGGTCGAAGATCTTCTCCAGGTGCTCGGCGCGGATGCCGGTGCCAGTGTCGGCCACGGCGATGTGGACGTAATCCCCCGGGGCGAACGGCGCCTGCGAGGCCCCCGTGGGCGACACGTTGCGCGCGCTGATCCGGATGACGCCGCCCTCGGGCATCGCCTGCATCGAGTTGATCACCAGATTCTGCACCACCTGGCCCAGCTGGCCCTTGTCCGCAACCGCGGGCCAGAGATCCGCGGGAAAATCGAATTCGCACCGCACCCGCGAGCCGTGCAGCGCGAATTCCGCCACCTCGCGGATGATTTCGGGCAGGCGGACGGCGCTGCGGATGGGATCGCCGCCCTTGGCAAAGGTGAGCAGCTGCTGCGTCAGATCCCGCGCCCGCAGCGCCGCCCGCTCGCTCTCCCGCACATAGTACTGCACCTTGGCCAGCTCGCCCGCATCGAGCATGGCCAGGGTCAGGTTGCCCATGATCACCGTCAAAATGTTGTTGAAGTCGTGCGCGATGCCGCCGGCGAGAATGCCGACCGATTCGAGCTTCGCGGCCCGGGCCAGCTCCTGCTCCAGATGCTCCCGCTCGGTCACGTCCCGGAAGACCAGGACGGTGCCGATGAGGGTGCTGTCCGCGGCGTGAATCGGCAGGCAGCAGCCCTCGACCTGGCGCAAAGTGCCATCGCGGGCCGTGAGGTTCGTCCGGGTCGGCAGCTCGACCAGGCCGTTCTCCTGGGTGACCCGGGCAAACGGCACCGCGGTCGCCTCCTGCAACCGCCCCCCGCGCAGCACGCACACCTCGTTGACCGGCCGCCCGACCACCGCGGTCTCGTTCCAGCCCATGAGCTCGGCCGCGGCGCGGTTGACGTACTGGATCACGCCCTGCGTGTCCGTGGTCACCACCCCTTCGTTCATGGCGCGCAGGGTGACCGCGAGGCGCTCCTTCTCCTCGGCGAGGGCCAGCTCCGCGTCGCGCCGGGCCGTGATGTCCGTGATGACGCCCACGAGGCTCCATTCCGCCGGCGCCACCCGGGTGATCGAGACCTGCTCGTGCAGCCAGGTCCAGCCCCCGTCGGTTCGGGCGGCGCGGAACTCCTGCTCGTAACCCGGGTCGCCGCCGCGGATCGCCCGGGTGGCGCGCGCATTCATGTCCGGCAACTGCGGGACATTGAGCTCACTCCACATCAGGGCGGAATGCTCCGCGGGATCGCTCCCGAACAGCTCCCGGTACAGGCGCGAGGGGGGGACGAAGAGGACCCATTCCAGCGCCCCTGCGGCATTCTCAACCACGCGGGCCTGCCAGAGCAGGCAGCTGGCGTGGGTCAGAATCTGCTGCAGCTGCAGTTCGGCCTTCCTCCTCGCCTCCTCCGCCTGGCGCCGGTCGGTCACATCCACC
>JBAIXJ010000790.1:0-6519 GCA_037916645.1 Opitutales bacterium
TGACGGTGTTGAGCACCAGGCTCGCGGCGGCGTGCATCTGCGGCGAGTTCTTGCCCGTGACGATGCGCCCGTCGGGGAGCAGGAGCGCGGCGCCGCAAAACACCCCGTCGGCGCCCTTGCCCCGGACGGGCGCTTCCGCGGCCGCCGCATGCGCGTGCTGCACCACCGTGCGGTCGGTCACCGACAGCCCGGCGCTTTTCATGATCAGCTCGGCACGCTGCACCGTGTCCTTCTCGACCAGGCCCATCGCATACTCGCAGGCGTAGTTGTAGTAGCGGCGGATGATCTCCTGGGCCGCCGCGGCCCGGCAGGCGGCGTCGTCGACGATGCCGAAGCCGGCGCGGTTCACCCCCATGTCGGTGGGGGATTTGTAGAACGAGGGCTGCCCGGTGATGCGCTCGATGATCCGTTTGAGCAGCGGGAAGGCCTCAATGTCGCGGTTGTAGTTGACCGCCGGCTGGCCATACGCCTCGAGGTGAAAATGGTCGATCAGGTTGACGTCCTTGAGCTCGGCGGTCGCCGCCTCGTAAGCGACGTTGACCGGATGTTTCAAGGGAAGATTCCAGATCGGAAAGGTCTCGAACTTGGCGAAGTTGGCCGCCACGCCGCGCTGGTGGTCGTGGTAGAGCTGGCTGAGGCAGGTCGCGAGCTTGCCGCTCCCGGGCCCCGGCCCCGTCACGATCACGATCGGGCGCTCCGTTTCGATGTAGCTGTTGGCGCCGTAGCCCTCGTCGCTCACGATCGTCTCGACGTCCGTCGGATAGCCCTTCGTGGCGCGGTGCGTGTAGACGCGGATGCCGCGGCGCTCGAGGCGGTTCTTGAACGACACCGCCGCCGGCTGGTTGTCGAACCGGGTGATCACCACGGCCCGGACGATCGTCCCCTGCTCGCCGAGTTCGTCGATCGTCTTGAGGGCGTCGGTGTCGTAGGTGATGCCGAAGTCGGCGCGCATCTTCTTCTTCTCGATGTCGCCGGCGTAGATGCAGAGCACGACCTCGGTCTCGTCGCCCAGGTGCTGCAGCAGCCGCATCTTCACGCCGGGCTGGAAGCCCGGCAGCACCCGCGCCGCGTGGTAGTCGAAGAGCAGCTTACCGCCAAACTCGAGGTAAAGCTTGCTGTTGAAACCCCTGACGCGGTCCCGGATGGCAGCGCTCTGCTGCTCCAGGTACCGCTCGTTGTCGAAACCGATGCGTCCGGACATGAAGCTGGTTGGCCCGCAGCAGGAGGACAGGTCTTCGTGGGTGGCGTCAACTTGATAAACCGCCGGCCGTGTCGGCGTCCGGGCGGCCCTCATCCAGCTTGCCGTCGGCCGGCGGAGGCATTCTGATCGGCTCCGCGTGTACCCCGTGGCCAACCCCCGAGTCGTGTCGCGGCCAAGCCTTTCCCCTCGTGATCCGCATCGGTGAATTGAGCGAAGCATCCAAGGACCTCCTGGTGGCCGTGGCCATCCCGGTCCTTTATTGCCTCATGCTGCTCGTCGGGCGCCGGCTCAAGCGGGTGCATCACGTCCGGCTGGGCTGGGCCTACCACTTCTTTTCGCTCAGCCTCGCCGCGCTGGTCGCCGTCCTCGCCCTGGGCCGGCACTGGCCGGTCCTCCCGCATTTGATCGCGGCGGTGGCGGTGTTCGGAGCGCTGTTCCTCATCGCGCTGGTCGACCGCTACGTCTGGGAGCTGCATTTCAAGCAACGGCGGGGCGTCGAGGTGCCGCGGTTCGTCACCGAGATCGTCCACCTGACCATCCTGATCATCGCCGTCTTCGTGGTCCTGACCTACGTCTATGGCCAGACCGTGCGGGGCCTGCTGATCGCCCCCGGCATCGCCGCCCTGGTGCTCGGCTTCGCGATGCAGGACCTGCTCGGCAATATCATCGCCGGCGTCGCGCTGCAGATCGGGCGGCCGTTTGTGCACGGCGACTGGCTCATCCTCGACAACCAGCATGCGGAGGTGGTGGAGATCAACTGGCGGGCCACCTGCCTGCGCACGGCGGACGAGATCATCATCGAGATTCCCAACCGGCAGTTGGCGAACATGACGATCACCAATCTCAGCCGCCCGACCCGCCGTCACGCCATGCGGCTGTCCATCGGCCTCGACTACAATGTGCCCCCCACCCAGGTGAAGGAGACGCTGGTTCATGCCGCCGCCAACGCCCTCGGGGTGCTGCCGGAACCCCGGCCCAAGGTCTTCGTGAAGAGCTTCGGCGATTCCTCGATCGAGTACGAAATCAAGTTCTGGCTCGAGGACCATTCCCAGTTCAGCGACATCTGCGACGCCATCCGGACGAACCTGTGGTATGAGCTGCAGCGCCGGGACATCCGCATTCCGTACCCGATCCGGACGGTGCAGGTGGAGCGGTCCTCCCGCGGCGAGCAGGCGGCGGCGAAGGCGGCGGCGCGCCACATCCTGCAGGTGCAGCCGATCTTTCACTCGCTCACCGAGGTGCAGATGGACACGCTGCTGGCGGGGAGCCGGGTGATTCACTTCGGGCGCGCCGAAAAACTGATCGAGCAGGGCGCGGCCGGCGCCTCCATGTTCGTCCTCCTGGAGGGGGAGGCGAAGGTGATCGTCGACCGCAACGGCCTCCAGGTGCAGGTCGCGTCCCTCGGCACGGGCGACTGCTTCGGGGAAATGTCGCTGCTGACCGGCGAACGGCGCACCGCTACGGTCGTGGCGGTCACGGACTGCCGGGTCGTCGAGATCGCCAAGCCCGTCCTCGGCGGCCTGCTGAAGGAATACCCGGAGTTGCTGGACCGGCTGAGCGAATTGCTCGCGCACCGCGAGGTGGAGACCGAGGGGATCGTCGCGTCGCAAAGCCGCCCCAATTTGGTCACGGCGAAGCAGACCGAATACAAGGCCAACTTCGTCGACAAACTCCGGCAGTTCTTCCGCCTCTAGGCGGGCCGGACACCCGCGCCGGGCGGGGCCGGCCGCCAGGCTACCGCGACGAATTCGCCTCGCCCAGCGTGCCGGCCTCGACGGTGAGCATAGAGTCGGGCCGGAGGTGGTCCTTGATCGCGCGGTTGACCTGCTCGAGCGTGAGGGCGGCGGTCTTGGCGGGGAGCTGATCGATGTAGTCCACCGGCAGCCCGCGCTGCACGTTCGCGAGCAGCTGACCGGCCACGCCCTCGCTGGTCGCGAGGCCAATCTTGTAGCTGCCGATGGTCGCTGCCTTGAAGTCGCGCAGCTCGGCGTCGGTCACCCCGGCGGCGACAAAACGCCGGAGCTCCCGCATCGTGGCGTCGAGCCCGCGATCCAGGAGCTCGGGGGCGAAGGTGCCTTGGATCGCCCAGCGGCCATCGGAGTAGGTGTCCTGGCCCAGCCACGCGTCGATGGCGTAGGTCAGGCCGTCGCGGACGCGGATGGTCGTCAGCAGGCGCGAGGAGAAGAAGGCGCCGCCGAAGATCTGGGTGCCCAGGCTGAGCGCCAGCCGGTCCGGATCGGTGTAGCGCAGGCCCGACGGCTGGCCGATCAGCACCGAGACGCTCGCCTTCCCGGGCATGCGGATTCGCTCCGTCCGCCCGGTGGCGAGCGGCGGCGCCTTGGGGGCCGGCGGCAGCAGGCTGCCGCCGCTCCAGCCGGCGAAACCGGCCGCCAGACCGGCATCGAGGGCGTTGTCGTCGACGTCGCCCACCGCCACCAGGTGCATGGCGGCCGGGCCGTAGTGCGCGGCATGGAAGGCCCTCACCTGGTCGAGTGTGACGGCGGCCACATCGGCGAGGTATTCGTCCGACGCCGGCGGCCGGTTGGGGTGGCCCGCCGGAAAAAGCGCCCGGTCGAGCGCGATCTGCGCCCGGAAGTCGGTGTCCTCGAGCTCCTGCTGGTACCGTCCGGCGAGGTCCTTTTGCAGCTTGGCGAACTCCGTCGCGGAGAACGCCGGCGCGCGGAGCTGTTCGGCGAGCAGTCCAAGCACCAGCGGCAGGTCCTTTTTCAGGCACCGGGCGCTGAAAGCCAGGTTCTGCGCCGTGGTGTCGAACTGAATCTCCGCGCCCGCGTCCTCCAGCAGCTTCGCCAGGGCGAACTTGTCGTGCCGGGTCGTGCCCTTGTCGAGCATGCCGGCGGTGAGATCCGCGAGGGCGGGGTGATCGGGCGGGTTGAACACGTCTCCCGCGGTCAGGCTCCCGCGAATCGTGACCACGTCACGCAGCGACGTGCGGAGGGTGAGCACGTCGATGCCGGCGACGGTGCGGCGGTGGACCGACGGCGCGATCAACGCGGATTCACCGGTTGGCGCCGCTCCCTCAGCACTCGTGGCCGGCGGCGCGCTTGCCCCCGGGCCCGCGGCCGCCGCGGGCGGATGGTGGTACTCCGGATGGCGCACGGGGCGCCGCGTGGCCGGACCGGACCCCGTCGTGGTCTCAGCACCCTCCGGGACGGGAATGAACCAGCCGGTCGTGCTCTGGTCGTCGACGAGGTAGGCCTTCGCGACGCGCTGGACGTCCGCGGGGGTCACCGCCTTGATCTTTTCCGGGAGCGTCACGTAGTAGGTCCAGTCGCCCACGGCGATGTCCTCGTTGATCTGGCTGGCGATGGCGAAGGAGCCGTCGCGACCGTACGCGGTGGCGGCGGTCTCCTTGTTGATGGCCCGCGTGACCTCCTCGGGCGAGACGCCCCCGCTTTGCAGGCGGGCGATTTCGGCGTGGAGCGCCTTTTCCACCTGGTCGTGCGTGGCGCCCGGCGCGAGCCGCGCGTAGATGTTGAGCAGAAAGGGATCATGGGTGAGCCCGACTCCGGCATCGACGGAGATCGTCAGGTTCTGATCCGTCAGGGCGCGGTAGAATCGGCTGGTCTTGCCGTCCGCCAAGATGTCGGCCAGCACGACCAGCGCCGCATGGTCCGGGTGGAGGGCCGCCGGAACCTTGTAGGCCAGTTCCACCACCCCGAGTTCCCCGGGGCGTTTCACCACGACGCGCCGCGGGCCCTGCTGCGGCGGCTCCTCCGTGTACACCCCGGGAATCGGGCGGGGCGAGGCGGGGATCGGCCCGTAGTACTTGCGGAGCAACGCCAGCGCGGCGGCCGGCTGGAAGTCGCCGATGATCGTCACGGTGGCGTTGTTCGGCCAGTAGAAGGTGTCGTAGAACGCCCGGAGCTTTTCGATCGGCACCTGCTCGATGTCGCTCCGCCAGCCGATGACCGGATGATGGTAGGGGTGCGCCACAAAGGCGGCGGCGGTGACGGCCTTGTCGAGCGCCTCGACCGGGTCGTTCTCGCCCCGCTCGAATTCGTTGCGCACGACCGTCATCTCGGGGCGGCGGTCCGCCTCCCGCAGCAGCAGGCCGCGCAGGCGGTCGGCCTCGAGCTGGACGGCGAGCTCGAGGTGGTCGCTCGGCAGCTCCTCGAAGTAGTTCGTGCGGTCGAGCCAGGTGGTGGCGTTGTTCATCGCGCCGATGCGGTCGAGCAGGGTGTCGAAGCCGGTGCCGCGATCGGCGTTGTAGTGCTCGCTGCCCTTGAACATCAGGTGCTCGAGCAGGTGCGTGGCCCCGGTGGTGCCGGTGACCTCGTTGCGCGAGCCGACATGGTACGTGACCATGAAGGTGACGACCGGCGCCGAATGGTCCGGCAGCAGGAGAACATCGAGCCCGTTGGCCTCGAGACGATATTCGTCGATGCCGCCGAGCGATCGCCGAGGGGTGAAGCCGTCCGCCGGGAGCACGTCGGCGGCGTGGGCGACGCCAGCGATGACGATCAGCGGAAGGAGAAGGCGGAAACGAGAGTGCATGGCGAGAAAAGGAGCGACTGGAGACCTCTGACGCCGGCGGACGCCAAAGGTTCAATCAGGTTTCAACATGTAATTCGGGGCGTCGCTGGCGGTGAAGAGGTCGAGCGGCCGCCCCCGCCGGGTGCAGCGGCCCCGGTCGAGCAGGAGCACGTCGTCGCACAGCGCCACCACGTCGTTGGGATCGTGGCTCACGTACAGCATCGGCAGTCGGAATTCGTCGCGGATGGTGAGCAAGTACGGGATGACCCGCGCCTTCAGACTCGCGTCGAGTCCAGCCAGCGGCTCGTCGAGCAGCAGCAGCCGCGGGGCGGACAGCACCGCGCGTCCGACCGCCACGCGCTGGCGCTCGCCACCCGAGAGCGAGCCGACGCGGCGTTCGGTGAGGTCGGCGAGGTTGAGCACTTGGAGCACATGGGCGTAGGTGATTTCCGGCGGACAGCCCGGTGCCGCCGCCGTGTGGCTGTAGCAGAGGTTCTGCCGCACGTTCAGGTGGGGAAACAGCGCGTCATCCTGCGGCACGTAGCCGATGTGGCGCAGCTCCGGCGCCAGAAACACGCCGCGCGCCGCATCGGACAGCGTGACGTCGTCCAGCGTGAGGCGACCCGCCGCCGGACGGCGGAGGCCGGCGATGATTTCGAGCAGGGCCGTCTTGCCCGCCCCGGAGGCGCCGAAGATGCCGGTGATGCGCGCATCGAGTCGTGCGTCCACCTCGAGAGCGAACGACGCCAGCGGCAGCCGCAAACCTGAGAGCTCGAGTTTCATGCGGGCGGGCGGCGGCGCAGGAGGACCTCGCTCAGCCAGAG
>JBAIXJ010000791.1:0-6717 GCA_037916645.1 Opitutales bacterium
TAGGTTTTCGTGTCCGCCGGATCATCCGGGTTGACCCAGAGAATCTGATCGCCGACCTGGGTTTGGGTCATGATGACGTCGCCGGCCTCGGTCACCACCTGGGTGACCACATTGTTGGCGTCCTTCACCACCGACACCACGGTGGAGTTGACCCCGGTGGTGGGATTGGTGACCACGTCGCCCACCTGCGTGGATGGAGTGGCCGCGATGTATTGTGCCTTCAGTCCCGGGGACAATCCCAGGAAAACCGCCAGCGCTGCGACGTGAAGCAGCCGCAACCGCCGGATGCGCCAGGGACGAAACGCGGGATGCTTTCGTTCTGGTCCGGCGCAACGAATGGTCTTGGCAAAACAGGGGTTGGCTGATCCCGGACTCTGGTGGAAATCGTTTCCAGCCGAGGGGGCGGGAATCGCAACGAAACTACTCATTTCACGATGGCGCAGCGCGACCCTGGTCGAGATCTTTTGCGACCCGCCGACCGGGCGGCCCAGGCATGCGAACACCCGCCCACCGCCGGCAGGGTGACTTAAAATGACGAAAAAGGTGCTGCGCGAAGCGGCGGTGATTGGGATGGCGGCCCGACCATCCCGGTGTCCTTCTGAAGTGCCCTACTCCAGAACCCTTGGGAAGCGAGACTGAGGAAATTTGAAATCAGTACACCGCGGAGGCAATGCTTTATTAGGGGATTTCCCCTAGGCGCTGCCGGCCGCCGTGGGTTGGTGCGGAGGAACCGTCCGCGACTTCGGGCCGGTCCCGCAGCCGGAGTTGCCTCGGGGCGCGCCGGTGCCACAGTGACCGCACGAATGACATCGCGCCATGAGTGACCCCGCTTTGCCGATCGACCTCCGCTCCGACACCGTGACCCGTCCCACGCCGGCCATGCGCGCCGCCATCGCCGCCGCCCCGGTCGGCGATGATCAGTTCGGCGAGGATCCCACGATCAACCTCCTGCAGGAACGCATCGCCGCCCTCCTGAAGAAGGAGGCCGCGCTGTGGATGCCGACCGGCACGATGGCCAACCAGACCGCGCTCCGCGTCCTCACCCGGCCGGGCGACGATGTGATCGTGAGCCGCGAGAGCCACGCGGTGTGGCACGAGACCGGCGCGGCGGCGGCCAACTCCGGCGTGCAGTTCACCGAGGTCGGCGCGGGCGGCGTCTTCACGGCGGCCGAATTCCTCGCCGCGCGGAAGCCGCGGGGCCACGTCACCTATCCGCCCACGACTCTGGTCGAGATCGAAAACACCCACAACCGGGCCGGCGGAGTGATCTTTCCCCAGGCGGAGGCCGTGCGGATTTGCGCGGCGGCGCGCGAACACGACGTGGCCTCCTATCTCGACGGGGCGCGCCTCTGGAACACGGCGGTGGCCGCCGGCCGGCCGCTGGCGGACCTTGCCGCGCCGTTCGACCTGCTGTCGGTGGCGCTGTCCAAGGGCCTCGGCGCTCCGGGCGGCTCGGTGCTGGCCGGTTCCCGCGATCTGATCCAGCGCGCCGTGCGCTACCGGCGGATGCTCGGCGGCGCCATGCGCCAGGTCGGGATCTTCGCCGCGGCCGGCATCTACGCCCTGGATCACAACATCGCGCGGCTGGCCGAGGATCATGCCAACGCCCACCGGATCGCCCGGCGGCTGGCGGCGTCGCGGCGGGTGGTGCTCGACCTCGCCACGGTGCAGACGAACATCCTGGTGTTCGAGGTCGCGCCCGAGGCGCCGGACGCCGCGGCGATCGTCACCCGCGCCCGGGAGCGCGGCGTGCTCATCTTTGCCTTCGGGCCCCGGAAGATCCGGGCCGTCACCCATCTCGATGTGAGCCGCGAACAGTGCGAGCGGGCGGCGGAGGTTCTGGCGGACATCGTCGACGGTCCGGCGTAGCGGCAACCGAACTCGAAGCGGGAAGGTCATCGCCACAAAAAGGCGCAAGAACGCACAAAAATCCTGCCTGGCCTTTTTCGTGGCTTCTCGTGCGTCTTCGTGGCTGGCCGGACTATGATTCCCGATCCGCGTGATCCGCGGTTGGTTTGAGATTGTGAGGATCCGGGAAGATCGTCTCGGCTCCGCCGCGACCCAGGAAAACGACCGGACGGACCGCTCATCGACGCTGATGGAGATAAGCGCAGAGCAGCGTTCCCGTCAGGACAATCCTCCCGAAATGATCTGACAGCGCCCGGGCGGGCCGCTAGGCTGGCCGCCATCAAGAACCAAAGGACCTGCCATGCCGATCTGCGCGCGCTGTAATGGCAAGGGGTTGATCAACTGTCCGCACTGCGAGGGCCAACGGGCCATCGACGAGGACCAGCTTGAGCTGATCAAGACCACCAGCCGGAGCCCGCATCCCTGCCCGGCCTGCCGCGGCACGGGCTTCGTGGCCTGCCCCGACTGCGAAGGCTCGGGCGAGGTGGACGACGAGGACGACTGAGGAGGCCGCGATTCTTTTGACCACTGATGGACACTGATTCCCACTGATCAGGTCCTGCCGAAGGCTTATTCGTGGCCATTCGCGTGCCTTCGTGGTGAAGAAAAAGGTCCGGTATCTGAGCTCTTCTTACCACTCATGCACACTAATTTTCACTAATCTTGCCCGGGTCTGATCAGTGCCTATCAGTGAAGATCAGTGGTGAAAGAAAAAGTCCAATGTCGGGGTTCTTTTCACCACTGATGGACACTGATCATCACTGATCCTGGCTTAACTCGATTCGTGTCCATTCGTGTGGATTCGTGGTGACGGAAGGAGTCCGAGGTCGGAGTTCTTTTCACCGCTAATGCACACGAATCTTCACTAATCTTGCCCGGGCCTGATCAGTGCCCATCCGTGAAGATCAGTGGTGAGAAGGATTGATCGTTCGTCGATCCGTCATTTCGGCGGGGCCTTGAGGTCGAGGTCGAACGCCTCGCGGGCGAGGGCGAAAAGGTCGGCATGGACGTGCTCGGCGCCGGCGGCGCGCAACTCCACCGCGGAATGGGTGCCCGTGGTGACGAGGTAGCAGGCCAGGCCGCTCCGGCGTGCCGCCTCGGCGTCATACGGCGAATCGCCCACCAGGCAGGTGGTCGCCGCCTCGCCGCCGATGGATTGGAGCACGTGGGCGGCGTAGCGGGGATCGGGCTTCAGCCACGGCGTGTCCTTGGCGCCGAAGATGCCGCGGAACAAGGGGGCGATGCCGAGGAAGTCGCACACCAGGCGGGAGGACGAGCCGAGCTTGTTGGTGAACACGGCCAGCGTGCAGCCCGCGGTGTGGAGCGCGTGGAGCAGGGCGTCGGCGCCCGGCATGAGTTCGACGCCGTCCAGCATCGTGCGGTCCCAGTGCTCCCGGTAGATCTGGAGCGCGCGGGGCAGGTCGGCCTCGCGCACGAAGCGGCGCATGGCGTTCTCGAGGCCGCCGCCAATCGCGCGCCGCACCTGGTCCCGCGTGGGCGCCGGCAGCCCGAGCTGCGGCAGCGTGTGCGCGTAGCTCCGGTGGATCGCCGGGAGGTGATCCAGCAGTGTGCCGTCGAGATCGAGAAGAACGGTCCGGAAGCGCATCGGGAGCCAACGCGGCCTCCCAGCACACGGAATGCGGCGAAAGAATCAAGCCCCGCGGGCGCTCCCGGCCGGGGGTGTGGAAAAAGTACTGGAGAAGAAGCTGCTCCCGGACGAGATTAGGCGCCATGAGTGCGGAGCCGAACCCCGCCCGCGCCGAGGCCACCCTGAACGGGGATGTTCTCGGGGTGGCCCTGGGCGGGACGTGGCAGATCACGGGGCCGCAGCCGTCCTGGCGCGAGGTGCTGGCGGACCGCCGGCCGCGCGCGGTCCGCTTCACCCTGGACGACGCGGGCCGGTGGGACAGCTCGCTGGTCCGGTTCGTGCACGAGGCCGAACGCTGGTGCGGGGAGGCGGGCGTGCGGTGCGAGACGGAGGCGCTGCCGGAGGTGGTGCGGCGCCTGGCCGCGCAGCTCACCGCGGCGCAGGCGGCGCGGGCGCCGGCCGCGCACCGGGCGGGTTTCCTGACGACCGTGGGGCTGTCGGCCGCCGACGTGTGGCGGCAGGTCCGGGAGTTCGCGAACTTCGTCGGCGAATGCACGCTCAGCGCCGTCGAGGCGGTCCGGCGGCCGGGGCGGTTCCGCTGGGCGGACTGCCTCGGCGAGATGCAGCAGTGCGGGGCCATGGCCGTGCCGATTGTCAGCCTGACCAGCTTCCTCGTGGGCCTGACGCTGGCGTACACCGGGGCGATCATCCTGCGCCAGTTTGGCGGCGACATCTGGGTGGCGGACATCGTGGGCCTGAGCATGTTTCGCGAGATGGGCGCGGTGATGACGGGGATCGTGGTGGCGGGGCGCACGGGGGCCGCCTTCGCCGCGCAGCTCGGCAACATGAAGACGGGAGAGGAAATCGACGCGCTCGAGACGCTCGGAATCCCGGCGGTGGATTTCCTCGTGCTGCCGCGCCTCCTGGCGCTCACCCTGATGATGCCGTTGCTCGCCATGTACGCCAACTGCCTCGGCATCCTCGGCGGCATGCTCATCGCGTCCACGGTCCTCGACATTCCAGCCAGCGCCTACTGGGTCGAGATGCAGACGATCGTCGATCTCTCCGACGTCAGCGCGGGGATGATCAAGAGCGTCACCTTCGGGGTGTTGGTGGCGGTGGCGGGCTGCCTGCGCGGGCTGCAGTGCGAGCGCAGCGCCGCCGGGGTTGGCCGCGCCGCCACCTCCGCGGTGGTCACGGGGATCCTGCTCATCATCGTGGCCGACGCGATCTTCGCCGTGCTGTTCAACGTCCTGGGCATATGAGCACCTCGCCGCCCGTCCCCGCTTCGCCGCCGGCACCGGCCGTCCCGCCCATCGCGGTGGAGCACCTGGAGTGCCGCTATGGCGGCCGGACGGTGCTGCGGGACGTCACCTTCGCGGTGGGCGAGGGCGAATTGTTCTTCATCATCGGCGGGAGCGGCTGCGGCAAGACGACCCTGCTGCGCCACCTGATCGGGCTGCTGCCCCCGGCCCGCGGCGTGGTCCGGTATTTCGGGGAGGACTTCACCGCCGCCAGCCGCGCGGCCCGCCGCCAGCTGCTCAAAACCTTCGGAGTGCTCTACCAGAGCGCCGCCCTGTGGAGTTCGATGACGGTGGCCGAGAACGTGGCGCTGCCCCTCGAGCAGTACACGAACCTGAACCGGCGCGAGCGGGACGAGATCGTGGCGCTCAAGCTCGCCCAGGTGGGCCTCGCGGGATTCGAGGAGTATTTTCCGGCCGAACTGAGCGGCGGCATGCGGAAGCGCGCCGGCCTGGCGCGCGCCCTGGCCCTGGATCCGCGCATCGTGTTCTTCGACGAGCCGTCCGCCGGGCTCGACCCGGTGACCTCGCGCGCCCTCGACCGGCTCATCCTGGAGATCCGGGCGAGCCTGGGCACCACCGTGGTCATCGTGTCGCACGAACTGGCCAGCATCTTCGCCTTGGCGGACCGGGTCATCATGCTGGACCGGGAGGCGCAGGGGACGATCGCCGAGGGCCGGCCCCGCGAACTGGCCGCGTCCTCCCCGGATCCGCGGGTGCGCGCATTCCTGACGCGCGACGGGGAGGCTGATTCGACAGAATCGACAAAATGAGCAGATTGCCAACAATGGCGGACCCGGCCGGTCAGCGCGCTGATCCGGCTGCCGCGTCGCTAACGCCCCCTCCGCCCCGAGAGACTCCAGCGTGAAAATCAAGATCAGTCCTTCGATGGTCGGCCTGTTCGTGCTGGGGGCGATCGTGCTCGTCCTCATGGCGCTGCTGTCGTTTGGCGGCGTGAACTTCTTCTCCAAGCCGCAACGGTTCGTGGTTTATTTCGACGAATCCATCCACGGGCTCGATCTCGGGTCCGCGGTGAAGCTGCGCGGCGTGCGGGTCGGCCGGGTCGTCGATCTCAACGTGCGGTACGACGCGGCGGCCAACAAGTCCCTGGTCGCGGTCGTCTGCGAGCTCAA
This sequence comes from Opitutales bacterium, assembly GCA_037916645.1. GTDB lineage: Bacteria > Verrucomicrobiota > Verrucomicrobiia > Opitutales > Opitutaceae > Fen-1467. Next base: position 5,931 of record JBAIXJ010000791.1, read on the forward strand.
CCGGAACATGATCGTCAACGGCCAGGGCCAGGCCATCGACGTCTCCGACAAGGGCGAGCTGGAGACGATGGTGCGCCACGGTCTGCGCGCGCAGCTCGGCGTCGTCGGCCTCGCCACCGGCCTGCTGTTCGTGGAGCTCGATTTCTACGACCCGGCCCAGTATCCGGCCACGATTCCGGTCGCGGACGCCCGCCGGGTCGTGGTGCCGGCGGTGCCCTCTGCGATCTCCGAATACCAAGCCAGCCTGACCGAGATCCTGTCCGACCTGAAGCGCGTGGATTTCGCGGGGCTTTCGCGCAACGTCAACACCCTGCTCGTCACGGCCAACACCAAGCTGCAGGGCCTCGACACGGCGCAGTTGAGCGAGCATTGGGCGAAGGCGGCGGACGCGGTGGCCGCCGTGGCGACCGACCCGGAGATCAAGAAGGTGCTCACGAATCTCAACACCGCCGGCGACGACCTGCGGGCGTTGATCGCCCGGATCGACCAGCAGGTGCAGCCCTCCAGCGACAAGCTGGCGCGGACCCTCGACGACGCGCGGCAGGCGCTGGCCAGTTTCGACGCCGCCGCCGTGTCTGCGCAACGGTTCCTGGCCGCGCAGAGCGGCCTGGGCGAGGAGGCCGACAAGACGCTGGCGAAACTGCGCGAGGCGGCCAACGCCGTGCAGCGTCTGGCCGACTTTCTCGACCGCAATCCGAACGCGCTGATCGTCGGCCGCAAGGCGGCGGAGTGAGTCGGCACCACAAAGACACCGAGGACACGAAGATGAACATCAGCGGAATGGCGG
>JBAIXJ010000792.1:0-4637 GCA_037916645.1 Opitutales bacterium
CGCGTGGTGAAGGGCGTGAAGTTCCAGGAGCTGCGCGACGCCGGCGACCCGGTCGCCTGCGCCAAGGCCTATGACGCGCAGGGCGCCGACGAGCTGACCTTCCTCGACATCACCGCCTCGAGCGACAACCGCGCGATCATGCGCGACGTCGTGGCCGCGACCGCCGACCAGTGCTTCATGCCGCTGACCGTCGGCGGGGGCCTGCGCTCCGTGGACGACATCCGGGCGATGCTCAATGCCGGCGCGGACAAGGTCAGCCTCAACACCGCGGCCATCAAGAGCCCCGAGCTCGTGCGCCAGGCGGCGCTCCGCTTCGGGAACCAATGCATCGTCGTGGCCATCGATGCCAAGCGTGACCCGGGCGCCGCCGCCCGCTGGCGCGTCTACACGCACGGAGGCCGCAACGCGACCGAGCTCGACGCCGTCGAATGGGCAAAGACGGCCGTATCGCTGGGCGCGGGGGAAATCCTCCTCACCTCCATGGACCGCGACGGCACGCAGGCCGGTTACGACGTCGAGCTGACCCGGCGCATCGCGGACGCCGTCGAGGTCCCGGTCATCGCCTCGGGCGGCGCCGGCCGGCTGGAGCATTTCGCGGAGGTACTCGCCGAGGGCCGCGCCAGCGCCGTGCTCGCGGCCAGCCTGTTCCATTTCGGCACGTTCACCATCGCCCAGGTGAAGGCGTTCCTCGCCGGCCGCGGCATTCCCGTTCGGTCCTAGCGGACGCTGGCTCGCCCGGGATGGCGGCCGCCCGGTCTCTGATCACCGGCGCGCCTTCGCGGCTTCGCCGAGCATCGGCACGAAGCGCACGGGCAGCACCGCCTGTTCAGAGACCCTGCCGCCGCGCTTGCGCAGCAGGACCAGGCTCTGATCCCCCGCCGAGCCGACCGGGATGATCATACGCCCGCCCTCCCTGAGCTGGGCGACGAGAGGCGGCGGGATGCGCTCGGGCGCGCAGGTCACGATGATGGCGTCAAAGGGCGCGGCCTCCGGCCAGCCGACATAGCCGTCGCCGGTCCGCACCCGGACCTTGTCGTATCCGAGCCCCGCGAGGGTCTCGCGGGCGCGGTCAGCCAGCGGCGGCACGATCTCGATCGAGAACACCTCGGTCCCGAGTTCCGCCAGGACCGCCGCCTGATAACCGGAGCCCGTGCCGACCTCGAGCACGCGCTGGCCCGGCCTGAGCTCCAGGTGCTCGGTCATGAACGCCACGACGTAAGGCTGGGAAATGGTCTGCCCGTAGCCGATCGGCAGGGGGCAATCCGCGTAGGCGGCCGGCAGAACCTCGGGCGGCACGAACCGGTGCCGCGGCACCCGACGCATGGCCTGAAGAACCGCGGGATCGCGAATGTCCCGCTGCGGTCCCGCGAGCTGTTCGTCCACCATGCGGTCTCGCGCCGCCGCCCAGTGCTCTTCGGTCGCCGTGGCGGGTTCGGCGGTCCCGCCTCGGCCGCAGGAAACAAGAGCCGCGCCGCCGCCCAGCGCGAGAAGGAACAGGATGCCCGGTCCACTCATGCCGGCCGGCATGATACCCTGCCGGCAAGAACGTGGCAATCCCCCGCCGCGCCCGGACAGCCGCCGGCGGTTCCGGTTAGGTCGGCGGCGTTGGCGCGGCTGGTTTCGGCCCGCCGACCAGCACGCCGAGCTGCTCCCGGATCTTTGCGAAGAACTCGGGGCTCAGGTCCCCCACCGGGATTTCGTAGAGCTGATGCGTCCGCACGTGCTCGAAGAGGTTGCGCTCGCCATCCGCGGTGCGACCGCGCGGGCGCAGGAGCCGTTTCCGCTCGAGCAGCAACGCCAGGAACTGCAGCAGCGGGGTGTTGGCGGAGTTGGGTTCCGTGGCCGGATCGGCCAGGGTGAGGAAAAGATTCTCGGCCGTGAGCTTCAGCACGCGCTCGGGATTCTCCTCCTTCGGCCTGGCCTTGAACACGTGCACCCAGCGGCACAGCACCGTCCCCTCCGCCAGGAACGCCGCGTCCTCGTCCGCGTGGAGATCATGCCGCACCATCTCATGGCCGGGTCCGCGGACCAGGTAGCTGACGACCCGGTCGCCCTCGGCGAAGGGCCGGCTCGACGCACGGGACACCAGCGCCAGCGGTTGCAGATTCAGTTCCATGGGATTTTGTGTTTACTTGGCCCCGCGCCCGACGCTAGCAAATTCCCGGCGCCGGATCACGAATACCACCACGGATTGCACGGATAGTCACGGATGCTTTCGGACCATGGATCGGGCAGATTCAGACCGGACATCGCTCCGCCGCGCTCATGCGTGCTGCACGACGTCTCCGTTTCATCCGTGCCCATCCGTGATATCCGTGGTGAACTTCATCCTTAGGTCATGAACGGACGGCTCATCGCCATTGGCGACATCCACGGCTGCCACGCCGAGTTCGCCGAGCTCCTCGAACGGCTGGAGCCGGTCCGGGAGGATCGGTTCGTGCTGCTCGGCGACCTGGTCAATCGCGGCCCCGACCCGCTCAAGGTGCTCGACCTGGCGCGTTCGCTCAACGCCGTCTCCCTCTTGGGCAACCACGAGCTGCGGCTGTTGACCTTCTGGCGCACCAAGGATCGTACGGTCCTGAAGGAGGACGACGAACAGACCTTCGCGCAGCTGCGGGCCGAGGACTTGGCTTACCTGGAGGCCATGCCGCTGACCCACCACGCGCCGGAGCTCGACACCGTGTTCGTCCACGGCGGCTTCGTCCCCGGCCAACCGTGGCAGACCCAGCCGGCGTCCGTCGTTACCCGCGTGCAGGTGATCGACGCCGAGGGGCAGCCCCGCAAGCGCGCCGATTGTCCGGATGGCCCGGCGTGGGCGGACCTCTGGACCGGCCCTCCGTTCGTGGTCTACGGCCACACGCCGCGCGAGGAGATCTACAAGCTCAAATGGTCGGTCTGCATCGACACTGCCTGCGTGATGGGCGGCCATCTCACCGCGTACATCCTCCCCGAAAAACGGTTCGTGCAAGTCAAGGCCCGCAAGCGCTACTATGCGCCCTGACGGCGGCCTCCCCGCCTGCCCTCACTCCCCACCCTTTGCCCCAATGGCGAAAATGCCCGACCGTCCCCTCCTCCTCTGCCTGGACATGCAGCCCGCGTTCGTGGGCGCGGTCGTCGACGGGGAAAAGGTGATGCGCCGGTGCTGTTTCGCCGTCGAAGCCGCCCGCGGCCTGGAGCTGCCCGTCCTCTTCACGGAGCAGGTTCCGGCGAAGCTCGGCCCGACCGCCCCGGACCTGCTGAGCCGCGCGCCCGGGGCCGTGGTGCTGGCCAAGGACGAGTTCTCCGCTTTCGCCAACGAGGCGCTCCGCGCGGCGGTGGGCGCCGCCGGCGCCACCCGCCTGCTGGTCAGCGGCATCGAGACGCCGGTGTGCGTGTTTCAGACGGCGCGCGATGCGCTCGCCGCCGGTTTGGCGGTGACCGTGCTCGCGGACTGCGTCGGCGCCCGCCGGCCCGCGGATGCCGCCGCCAGCCTCGCCCATCTCGCCCGCCTCGGCGCCGATCTGCTGCCGGCGGAGACGGTGTTCTACGATCGGCTGCGCTCCGCCCGCCATCCTTTCTTCCGCGCCTACACCCAGCTCGTGAAACAGTACGCGTGAGGGTCCGCCGCCGCCCTCACTCCCTTTTTCCCCTATTCCCCTATTCTCTCATTCTCCTATTCTCCCATTCTCTTATTTCTCCTCCATGCCTTCCCCCGTTCCCTCCCTGACGGTTCGTGAGCTCAAGGCGGTTGAGCCGACCGGTTCCCGCGCGTTCGCCAGCGTCCTGCTGGTGCGCAAGGTCGCGGCCAAGACCGCGAAAAATGACAGCCCGTTTCTGGCGGTCGAGCTGGGCGACCGCACCGGTTCCTTCAGCTTCACCTGCTTCGGCGACAGCCCGCTCTTCGAAGTCTTCAAGAGCCTGCCCGAAAGCGCCGTGGTGCGGGTCGAGGGCCGGACCGACTATTACCAGGATCGCTTCTCCCCGCGCCTCACGAAGGCCGAGCGCCTCACCCCCGAGCAACTGGCGGCGCCCGGCGTGCTGGAAGGCATCGTCGAAACCCCGCCCGAGGATCCGGCCAAGCTCTGGGCCGAGCTGCTGGAGGCCATGGCGCAGATTCACCACCCCGAGCTGGCCCAGACCGTCGCCGGGCTGTTCGACGACCTCGGCGAGAGCTTCCGCACCGCTCCGGCGGCGATCGCGATGCACCACGCCTACCGGCACGGCCTGCTGGAGCATACGGTGCACATGGCCCGCGCCTGCCGGGCGCTGCTGCCGCTCTATCCCGAGGTCGATCCCGATCTCGCCATGGCCGGCGTGTTGCTCCACGACGTCGGCAAGGTCCTCGAGTACGAGGGCACCCTGGCCACACAGCGCAGCCGCCGGGGGATCCTCCAGGGCCACGTCGTGCTGGGCTACCAGCTGGTGCGCAAGGCCGGCCTGAAGGCGAAGCTGGACGCCGACCGGCTCGAACGCCTCGAGCACATCATCCTGAGCCACCAGGGCGAACTCGAGTACGGGGCCGCCGCCATGGCCGCCACCCCCGAGGCCGTGTTCGTCTCCATGATCGACAACCTCGACGCCAAGATGGGCATGGTCCAGCGGGCCCTGCGGCAGGCCGTCGAAGGCGAGGAGTTCACCGACCGCATTCTCGGCCTCAA
>JBAIXJ010000793.1:0-3505 GCA_037916645.1 Opitutales bacterium
AATTGGGACAGCGTGACCAAGACCGTGATCTGGGACCGGGACAACCCCAACCACAACCTCCCGCCGTCGCTCTATCTGAAGCAGAAGCCGGCGTTCTTCGGCGACAGTCCGTGGCCTTGGGTCGGGCCGGACCTGAATCCGATGGTCGGAGTTTTGCCGGCCAAGGCCCGATTCGATCGCCTGCAAAGGTGACGGATACAGGGGGCGAAGACGGGTGCCCCTCAGATGACGAGCCAGGTTTGGCGACCGAGGGTGAGCTGGCTTTCCGCAGCGGTCAGTTACTCCCAAACCCAATTTGCCGACGGATACCTAACCTCGCCGGGTAGCGAGGGCGCCGCAAACGGGAGGTTCTGGCATTTCCAGCCCTTGGGTCCCAAGACCCACCAGAACGTCTCGGTGTGGGTCCGGCCGTTCTCGGTCACCTCGACCTGGGCCCGCGCCTCGGCCCAGTGGCCGCGGTATTCTGCGATCACTCGCAGAGTATGGCGTCCCATCTTCTCCGCCCGCCATCCTTCGCCCAATGTTTCTCTCAGGGAGGACTTGGGCAAGTGATCGAGCACCCGGCGGTCGCACATCCGCTCGAGCTGCCCGAAATCGCCGTTCAGGCAGGCGTTCTCGAAAATCATCCACCAATGCCGGAATGAGGAGTTGGCCAACAAGGCACGGCGTTGGGCCTCGTACGCGGAGGGGATCGGGTCCGACTCATCGACGTTTCCCTGCGCCCGGTATCCGGGACGAACAACAACGTCACCCCAGGTGCGGACCGAACCGGGTGAATCGTAGGACGGCTGGGGCGCGAGATCGTAATCGGCGCCGACGTGATAGCCGCCGGTCTGGGCCGCCGGGCGCATGATGGTCCGCACCAAATCGTGGTCGGGGCCGCCGGCCGCCGAGGCCGGCGAGAAGCGACGGTGCTGCCGCTGGAGTTCGATCATCTGATTCTGCGCGTTGAATCTCACCTGGAGTGACTCGGAGTTCTCCCGGCCAAAGCGGAGCTCCCAAGTGAGGCGGTTCTCTTCTGTTTTCTGCGGCGCACCCAGAAGCTGCAGCAATTGCTCTTTCGTCATGTCGAGGGTGACCTGCGCATAGCGGTCAGCCGCCTCCGCCAAGGCCGCGCCTTGCTGCGGCGTGATGGTCGAGCAACCGGCGAGGGCGATCGCGCAGAGAGCGACCAGAGTTTTCATCGGTCCAGGTGCCAATTTCAGAGGACGCCGGATCACCGGCCGCGATTACAGGAGACGGTCATCTACGGTTGATCAGAATCTGGCAAACCCGACGCCTGCGGCCGCGCGACTTCCTGGTTGTGACCCGGGCCGCGTTGTCTCAGGCTGGGTCGCCATGACCAAGGGGCGCGCCGTTGCCAGCGTTGCGGTCCGCCTGCTGGCGGCGGCGGCCGCCAGCAGCATTGCCCGCGGAGAAGAGGACGAAACGCGGACGGCCCGGGTGAAGGATCGGGTCGAGGCGGTGTACCCGTATGAGCTGGCCTTGAAGGGAGTCGAAGGGCAGGCGGCGCTGCAGTTCAACGTGGATCCGGACGGCCAGGCGCAGGACGTCATCGTGGCCGGGGCCACGGAGCCGGAATTCGGATTTGCCGCCAAGGCGATGCTGGAGGCGTGGCGTTTTGAACCGGTGCGCGACGGCGACGATCCGGCGTGGGCGAAAGGCCAGACCCTCGTGGTCCGATTTGAAGCGGCAAGCGGTGACGTGGCGCTGGATGCCACGGCCCGGCGGCTGCTGACGGAACTACGGAAGGAGAAGCCCACCATCGGCGGAGCCGGCTCGCTCGATGGGGTGCCGTGGGCGTTGAAGACGGCAAAGCCGGTCTACCCGCGGGACCTGCTGAAGGGGAAGGATATTGCCGGAACGGCGACCATCGACTTCATCGTCGACGAAAAGGGGAAGGTGCAGCTGCCGAGAATCGTTTCGGCCAGCCAGTGGGAATTCGGCTGGGCGGCCGCGACGGCGGTCCTGCGTTTCGAATTCACTCCGCCGACAAAGGCCGGGACGCCCACCGCCGTGCGCATGCGCATTCCCGTGGTCTTCAAAGTCCCTTCGCCGCCGAAGGAGAACGCGGACCGGTAGCGCCCGCCAGTGCGACGCAACCCGCACTCCCGGGTCGCACGGGCCGCGATTCCCGGCCGACTCCGACGGCCGAGACCGACCGGCCTCACCGCAACATCCGGTCAATCTCCCGCCGCGTCGGCGCGGAGGGCTGGGCGCCGAGGCGGGTGACGGACAGGGCCGCGGCGGCGTTGGCGAAGCGCACCGCCTCCAGCAGGGGCCGGCCCTCGCCCAGCGCCACCCCGAGCGCCCCGTTGAAGATGTCGCCCGCCGCCGTGGTGTCGACGGCCCGAACCTTGAAGCCGGCGACACGCTGCGCGATTCCGTCGGCGGCGACAAACGCGCCGCGGGCGCCGAGCGTGAGGATCACCGTCGCCACGCCGCGCTTCCGCAGCCGGGCCGCCGCCCGCGCGGCGGAGGCGTCGTCCGTGACCCGGATGCCGGTCAGCGCCTCCGCCTCGGTCTCGTTGGGGGTGAGCACGGTGACCAGGCGGAGCAGCCGGTCGGGCAGCGGTTGCGCGGGCGCCGGATTGAGGATCACGGGCACGCCGGCCCGGCTCGCGATCTCCGCCGCGGTCTGCACGGTTGCGAGTGGCGTCTCCAGCTGCAGGACCATCGCCGCGGCGCGCCGCAGCGCTGGTTCCGCCCGTCGGACGTCCGCGGGGGAGAGGCGGGCGTTCGCGCCGCCGGCGACCGCGATGCTGTTCTCGCCATCGCGGGCCACAAAGATCAGCGCGACGCCCGACGGGGCGTGTGCGTCGCGCCGCAGGTGCGCCACGTTGATTCGATCCCGCTTGAAGCCGGCGACGGCCTCGTCCCCGAACATGTCGCGCCCGACGCGCGCCACGAACGTCACCGCGCCGCCGGCGCGCGCGGCGGCCACCGCCTGGTTGGCGCCCTTGCCGCCCGGCGCGATCAGGAATTCGCCGCCGAGGAGGGTCTCGCCCGGCCGCGGCAGGCGGTCGAGGCGGATGATCATGTCGGTATTCGAACTGCCGATGACAACAATGCGCGGGGCCATGGGAGGAAGGAGAACGTGCGACCGGCGCCCAGCGCCGGCGGGGGGCGCGGCAGGCTCAGACTTTCGAGGCGATCAGGATGGCCAGGCCGAGGAAGTAGAACAGGAACATGGCGCCCAGCAGCTTGTTCGTGCCGGCCGGCGCGCCCTGAAACTCCTTCCAGATGAAGACGCCCCAAAAGGCGCCGATCATCGTCGCGCCCTGACCCAGGCCGTAGGAGAGCGCCGCCCCGGCCTTCGTGCTGGCGATGATGCTGAAGGCCATGCCGACGTTCCAGATCACGCCGCCGAGGATGCCGACCAGGTGCAGCCGGACGCTGCCCTGGGTGAAATAATCGCCGAAGGCCACCGGGCGGCCGGACAGCGGCTTGAGCATCATGAGGGTGTTCCAGACGAAATTCGACGCCAGCAGGCCGGCGCTGAACA
>JBAIXJ010000794.1:0-2516 GCA_037916645.1 Opitutales bacterium
GGATGCGGGCGAACAACGCCCCGTTCAGCAGGATGGCGTCGCGGTGGGCCGCGAGCTTGGGCGCCATCTCCCGCTCCACCTGCTGCATCGCGGGGTCGGTGTGGGCGCCGTTGAGGTTGAAGAACACGCGGTTGACCCGCTTCAGCAGCTGGCCGGACCGCTCGAGGGCGACCAGGGTGTTTGTGAACGTCGGTAGGGCCGGATCGTTGGCGATGGCGTCCACCTCGCGCAATTCGTCGGCCATGCCTTGCTCGAAGGCCGGTGCGTAGTGCTCGTCTTTGATCTGGTCAAAGGGGGGCAGTTGGTACGGCAGGGTGCTCTCGGTCAGCAGCGGATTGGCGGTCATGGGGGGCGGAACGGACGCCGCGAGCGCGGCGGAAAGGGAAGCGGTGGACAGGATCCACAACAGAAGCGGCGTGGCGCCGGCAACCTGCGGCCACCCCGCGATTGACGGGCGGAATCGGGCAGATGAGATCATTAGTCAGGCTGGAAACGCGATCGAGGGAATCCGGCCGGGCGCCCGGCGTCAATGGCCCAGCCGGGGGTGCTCCGGTCGCCAGCCGCGGTGCCCGCTCACACTCCGCGCGGCCAGGCGAAATGATACGTGCCGGCGGGCAGCGCAAAACTCGCGGCCGGTCCCTCCCCGGGAGCCCGGGTCATCGGCCGGGGCGGCACCGAGGACGGGCGCGCCGAGAATTCCTCCGGCGCCGCCGGCAGGATCAACGTGGCCGAGCTGTTGGGCGGAACCGTGGCGTCATAGTCGAGCCGGTCGCCTTCCGCGCGCCAGGCGGAGGAGATGACGCCGTACGGGGAATTGAACGTCGCCCTCACATGGGTGAGGCGCGCCGTGAACTGCGGCGCGAGAACGAAGTGCATGAAGCCCGGGCTCGCTGCGTCGGAGCGGATGCCGGCGGCGCCGCCGTAGAGCCACGCGCCGACCGAGCCGAGCGAATAGTGGTTGAAGGAATTCATCGCCGGATCCTGGAAGCCGTGCTCCGGCGTCCAGCCATCCCAGCGCTCCCAGATGGTCGTGGCCCCGTTCCGCACCGAGAACAGCCAGGAGGGATAGGTGTCGGCGAACAGCAGCCGCCACGCGAGATCGGAACGGCCGATTTCCGTGAGCGTGGGGCAGATAAGCCCCACGCCGACAAAGCCGGTGGTCAGGTGGCCGTTCTGCGCGACGTCCGCCGCGAGGCGCCGGGCGACCACGGGACGCAGGGAGTCGGGCAGAAGGTCGAAATGCAGCGCGAGGAGATAGGCGGTCTGGGTGTTCCCGAACCGCTCCCCGGGCTTGGGCGGCGGGGTGTCCGGGCGGCGGAAAAACGGAGGGGCCGTCGAGGTGATGGAACCGTCCGATCCGACAAACGCCTTGTTGAACGCGGCAACAATCGCGCGGTGCAGACCGGAGTATTTCGTGGCCTCGTCGGTCCGACCCAAGATTTGGGCGGCTTGCGCCACAATCCCCGCGGAATTGGCGAAGTAGGCGGTGTCGACGATGTCGGTGGGCGTCCAGCGCGGTGCGAGATGGTCGCCCACCCCGCCCGAAAGGATCAGATCCCTGGACGTGCGCGCGCAGTAATCCACCCACCGCGCCATGGACGCGAAATGATCCCGGAGAAACGCGAGGTCGCCGTAGACCGTGTACATTTCCCACGGGATGATCACGCCGGCGTCGCCCCACACGGGCCAGCCCGGCTGCGGCGCCGCCACTCGCGGGGAGAAATTGGCGAAGTCGCCGCGCTCCGTCTGCCCGTCGTCCACGTCGACCAGCCACTTGGCGAAGAACGCCGCCACGTCGGCATTGCGCGCCGCGGTGGGCGCGAACACCTGCGCGTCGCCCATCCAGCCCATGCGTTCATCGCGCTGGGGGCAGTCCGTCGGCACGCTCAGGAAATTCCCGCGCTGGCTCCAGACGATGTTGTCATAAAGCCGGTTGAGATCCGGGTCCGAGCACTCAAACGTGCCGGTGCCGGGAGTGTCCGAGCCGACCACGATACCGCGCAAGTTGTCCGCGGTCAGCGTGCCCGGATAGCCGCTGATCTCGACGTAACGGAAGCCGTGAAAGGTGAAGTGCGGTGCGAAGGTCTCGGGTCCGTCCTCGCCCCGCAGCACAAAAGTGTCCGTGGCCCGCGCCGGGCGCAGGTTGACCGTGTAGAGCGAGCCGTCGGGGTTCAGCATTTCCCCGTGGCGCACGGTGATCGTGGTGCCGGCCGGCCCCCGGGCCGTCAGGCGCACGTGCCCGACCATGTTCTGGCCAAAGTCGGCCACCCAGCTGTTGCCGCGGCGGGTGACGCTCCGCGGCGCCAGTTCCAGCAGTGGCCGCACCGGCGGGCCGAGCTGCGGCACGAGGGCCACGTCGTGCGTCTCCGCCACCGCCTGCGCCCAGGTTGAGTCGTCGAACGACGGCTGGCTCCAGTCCGGCGCCCCGCGGCGCCGGTCGATGATCTCACCCCACTGCGCGTCGGAGCCGACGATCGAACCCGCGCCGGCCCGCCACGAGCCATCGGTCGCGATCG